>NZ_JAEMUE010000037.1:0-2055 GCF_018342435.1 Neochlamydia sp. AcF65 | reverse complement strand
GTTTTTCTTCTGGCCATTGTTACCTCCTTCTTTTAGAAAGAAGATAATTCTAGATTTATGTAGCATTTGTCAAATCTTTCTCATCAAAACACCCTGTATAAAAGATACGCAGAGATTGTTGAAACGTATTATTGAGTTTGGAATTGCAATACCTCTCAACCTTGAATCATTTAATACTTATGCTCTAGGTAATAAGCTAAATGGGTATTTAATGAGATAAGCTTAGTAAAAAAGCAAGTAAAGCTTTTGCTTCTACAAAAATTGTAATAGATAAGACTTAAACTGACAGTTGTGATAAAAATAAAAGAAACACGGCTTAAAAGCCACGAAACTTAAAGCCCTGTCGTTCGTAAAAAATGATAGGGCTGAAGTTAAAGTGAGCGGCTCCAAGGCCAACGAGGAATTTCAAAATGTCAAATTTAGCAACTCATTAAAAAGTTATTAAAAGCAAGCTTAAGTGTTTAAAGCTAGCCGAAACATTAGGGAAGATATCCCAAGCGTGTAAGATGATGGAATATTCTAGAGATAGCTTTTATAGATTCAAAGAATTTTATGAAACAGGTGGAGAAGCAGCTCTTCAGGATATGGCACGTAAAAAACCCTGTATAAAAAACAGAGTAGACGAGTCTATCGAAAAAGCTGTGGTTGATTTTGCTCTTCAAGCCTGCTTATGGACAATTAAGAGTATGTAACGAGCTTAAGAAGCAAGGAGTTTTCATTTCGCCAGGTGGTGTAAGTTCTGTTTAACTACCATACAATCTTTAAAACCTTTCAAAAACGTCTCAAAGCATCGGAAGCTAAAATGGCTTTAGGAAGAAATGATACTAACAGAGGACCAACTAAAAGCTCTTGAAAAAGCCAAGGAAGAAAAAGAAGCGTATGGCGAAATTGAAACTGGACATCCAGGGTATTTATTAGCCCAAGATACTTACTTAAGTAGGCACTATTGAAGGTGTGGGACGCATTTATCAACAGACAGTGATTGATACCTATTCTAAGGTAGCTTTTGTCAAACTATACGATAGGAAAAATGCGTTGGTAGCAGCGGATATGCTTAAATGATCAAGTCATTCCTGGTTTGATCGGGTCGCCCAAGGGAACTTCCCCCTTAGGCTCCCACAGACACGTACGTGAAACTCTCGCTTCATACGGCTCCTATTGTTCTTCAAGCTTTCCAGCCTTTTCCCCACCCCCATAAGTTCCTCGTATTTCTACTTGACTTATTGAGTTGGATTGAACAATTCAACCCCTTCGCTCCCCCTTCATTACAAAGGCTTCCTCACTACTACGAGTTGATCTGCCCCTCATACATGCTTCGATATTTCCCACTTTGTGTTCTTCACTTATATGGTTTTCTCTTAACATCATCTATGAGGTTCCCACGTTCCATACAAAAGCCTAGACTAAGTTCACGCTATCTCTATGCCGGACGCCATTTAGGCAGTAAACAGGTTGCCCCTAAATTTATCCTGGAAGAGCTTTTAACCCCCAGTTTTGACATCATCTTTAATCTTTCGACACTTGGACCGATAGTTCACTTTCGTTCGTCTCCTTAGCCCTCACCTGATATGTTTATCATACCTTTTCCTTAACGCTCACCACCTTGGCTTTTGACCAAAGCAGCTTAAGGCGGTTTGAAATCTCTTCCTGCAAAGCGACTTCGAGGAGCCATCTTCCTCATCTTTCATATAGTTACGCACATCTACAATGTGCTCGTGGCACACAAAAGCAAGATATTCGTACCTTAAGAATATTAACCGATCGTGGTACAGAGTACTATGGAGCAAGAGAACATCATGAGGATAAACTTTATCTAGCCGTTGAAGATATTGACCATTCTCGCACTAAAGCCAGGTATCCTCAAATCAATGGAATCTGCGAAAGGTTTCATCAGACCATCCAAAACGAATTTTATGCCATAGCTTTTAGGAAGAAAGTGTTTAAAAATGTTGAAAAATCAGGGTTAACGCATTATAAATAAATTTTTTAAAAGTTCTTCTCTGTAAGTAATATTACATGCAGCTCTCAAGCGCTTTGCTTGCAAAGATGCTTTGC
>NZ_JAEMUE010000036.1:0-54273 GCF_018342435.1 Neochlamydia sp. AcF65 | reverse complement strand
GCTGTGACAGCTGCCCTATCTCTGGAGGAAGGTTGGTAAGTTGGTTGCTGTCTAAGATAAGCGCTTGCAGCTGTGATAGCTGCCTTATGTCTGCCGGAAGAGTATCGATCTGGTTGTCATTTAGGCCAAGTGCTTGCAGCTGAGAGAGCTTCCCTATTTCTGCAGGAAGGGTGGTGAGGTGGTTGTTGAGTAAGCGAAGCAATTGCAGCTGAGACAGTAGTCCTATCTCTGGAGGAAGGGAGTTAAGCTGGTTGTGATCTAAGCCAAGTCTTTGCAGCTGAGATAGCTGTCCTATCTCTGCCGGAAGGGTAGTGAGCTGGTTGTTATTTAAGCCAAGCGCTTTTAGCTGTGATAGCTGACATATCTCTGTAGGAAGGTTGGTAAGTTTGTTGTCATTTAAATTAAGTACTTGCAGCTGAGACAGCTGCCATATTTCTGCCGGAAGAGAGGTAAGCTGGTTTCTATTTAAATCAAGCGTTTGCAGCTGAGACAGTAAACCTATCTCTGCAGGAAGGGTAGTAAGGTGATTATCGGCTAAGCCAAGCTTTCGCAGCTGAGATAGCTGCCCTATCTCTATCGGAAGAGAGGTAAGCTGGTTGTGGTCTAAGCCAAGCGCTTGTAGCTGAGATAGCTGCCCTATCTCTGCTGGAAGGAAAGTAAGTTTGTTGTTGTTTAAGTCAAGCTTTCGCAGCTGAGACAGTAGCCCTATCTCTGAAGGAAGGGTAGTAAGGTGATTATCGGCTAACTCAAGCCTTTGCAGCTGCAAGAGTTGTCCTATCTCTGCAGGAAAAATGGTCAGCTGGGTATCGTTTAAAAAAAGGGCTTGCAGCTGAGATAATTGTCCTATTTCAGGAGGTAAAAAAGTCAATCCTGTTCCTGCTAAACTTAAGTTTTTAATGTCTTTGCCATATCTTTCAATCCATCCTTTAAAAAGTTCTCCTTTTCTTGCTATAGGCAAGTGCTTGATTCTTTGTTGATCTAAGTATTTCTTTCCCCCAGGGAGTTTATTCCATATTAACAGGCGACTGATATTTACCACATAAGAGGAGTAATTAGCTGATGTGAAATATATGTTTTCTTTAGGGTAATCTTTCCATCTTAGTGGTGAGAGAGGTTTAGCTAGAGTAAAGATTTGTTTAAAGATTGCTTTTACCTTTTGTCCTGGAAGAAGCTCATTATCTAGCTTATAAATTTTGTTTAAGATAACAGCATGCTCCCTAACATTTCCTCGAGGGACATGAATTTCAACTATTTGCTTATAGATAGATCGCATTATTTCACTATCATTAGCTAAAAGATCACGCCATTTTCTGCACACGCTAGATAAAGAAGGTGTGGCGCAATACTTCAAAATGTGTGTGAGCATCTCATTAGGTAGACTTTCAATGCTGATAGAAGGACTAGTATTCACTGTACAACCTCTTTAAATGTCATGCATGTTTATGATAACTTTTTAAAAAGTATAAGAAAGAAATAAAACATGCAAGAGAATATGAGGAATAGGCTATTAAGGGGTGTAAACAAAAGTATTGGCAATTTTTTTAAGCAGCCACTTTATAGCAATTTCGGTAAGCTTTGCGATAACCATTCAATTTACCTGTTTTAACCTTAGCATCAACTTACCATTTCCTGCCTTCTAACAAGCGCTTACTATTTTAACCTCTTTTTATAACAGATGCCTTCTAGCGAAATTAGGAAGCTAATTTTTGCTGTATGGAGCGTATTTTGTTGAATGGATAGGCTAGACGATAGGACGGCAAACGCAGTCTCTTTTTGCAAATTCATTCTTCCCAAATAGCTGTGGCAGTCGCGTATGCTTGACAATGGCTAATGGATATATGAATAAGAGGGTTTTTGAAATGTTTTTTGAAGGTGTCTGTAAGAGCAAGATAGGGTTTACCTTGTTCATTATTGAGGATAGCAAGATCTGTCCAACTCAGGCCTCCAGTTAAGCCTGTACCTAATGCTTTTACAACCGCCTCCTTAGCAGCAAATCTACCTGCAAAGTTTTTACTCGGTTGCCGGAAGGATTGGCAATATTTTTGCTCTTCTTCGGTAAAAACCCTATCAAGAAACTTTTGGCCATACTTATGTATGTTTGCCTCAATACGAGCCACTTCAATAATGTCAATACCAATGCCACGAATCATTTTAGTTGCCTTGTAATCTATCCAGTAAAAAAATATATCCCTTTTTAAAAGAAGGTAAGTCAACATCTGCGATAAAGCTTGCTGCAATTCTATTTAAAAGAAGCTTACACGCTATCAAACGTTCTGAGGTACTATGTTTTAACGTCCATACTTGCGTTTTAATGCACTCTCTAATAGGCTCAAGCACCTTCATTGGCCTCCTTCCTCACAGCTTTAATTTTAAGATAGCCAATAGCTTACCAAGTGGCAGGAATATATACCCTAAAATTAAGGGTGGTGCCACTTCACATAGGAGGCCAATGAAGTGAGGGGAAAGGCTTATCTCACTCACTGCCTTGAGTAATGAATTTTGAAATTTAGCACCTCTAACTAGAGAATGAGTGGGTATAACTTCAGAGCTTTTTTCTTAAATGTAGAAAAGATATAAAAAAATGGCCTTTATTTGTCTATCATTTAACCCTTTCTTTTTTCTTTATCTTATATCTTTCAATAGGTTAAATTTCTTTTTTATGAATACCATGTAGGAGAGGAAAATATGTTAAAATTAAGCCATAAAGCATTAATTGTTTTTTCGGGAATCATCTGGTTAGCGGTTGGAAGCTTTTTACTTTCCTTGGGGCTAAATTTTCTACTTCACGCTGCCCAAGATATGCATGTTCTAGAAAAAAATAGTTATCCTTTGCTTAATCTTTTTTCTTCTATTTTTTCAAATGCGGAAAATATTATTGTGTTTTTGATTGCTCTAGGATTGATTATAGGCTACTCCAAAGGACGTTATGTATTGGGTAAAGCGGCTGTTAAAGGGGTAGAAAGGATTTATTCTTTGCCTAATCCTACCTATTTACAGAATATATATGATTCCAAATATTATATTCTTTTAGCGGGGATGATGGGGCTTGGCTTCTCTATGAAATATTTAGGCATACCTGCCGACATCCGCGGCTTAATCGATGTAGCCATAGGCTCTGCTCTCATTAATGGCGCCATGATCTATTTTAGGCTTGCTTTTACAAAGCCTCTAGAAGATCGAAGTTAATAGAGAGCTCACGGGTAATAAATAAAGCGTGCTTCTTTAGAGTGGGTAGACTAGCCAGTGGATGGAGAAACGTCTAGCTTATTTATGGTAAGGAGTGCCTTTAGCAATTTCAAAAGCACGATAGACTTGTTCTATGAGTACTAATCTAATAATTTGATGAGTCATGGTTAAAGGGGAGAGGCTAAGGCAAGGATAGGAAAGTTTGATTTTCTTTGGCAATCCACTTGCTCCCCCGATAACTAAAGTTAAGCGCGAGCCACCTTCTATAAATTGCACCTGCAGGAAGCTGGCAAATTTTTCGCTATCGAAAAGCCTGCCTGCCGCATCCAAACAGATCACTCGCTTTTCTTTTAAAATGAGTTCTTGGAGGTGCTCATTATTTCTAGCTTCTACAAATTCAAATTTTAAAATAGAGGATAGACGTTTAACATATTCTTGGATGGCGTCATTGAGCCATTCTTCTTTTGTTTTACCAATAGAAATAATTTTCAGTCTAAGCATTTAATTATATATAAAAATTCAAAGAAAGCTTTCCTTAAACCTTAGGGAATTAACGGCTTTTCAGCATTTTTTGCATATAGCGTTTTTCGTCTCTTTCTTTAATGGCTTCTCGTTTATCAGCAGACTTTTTTCCTTTAGCAATAGCAATTTTTGCTTTCACTTTTCCCTCTTTTAAATAAAGGGCCAGGGCTACAATCGTTAAACCTTTTTCCTGCACGCTCTCGCGTAGTTTAAAGATCTCTCGTTTGTGTAAAAGAAGCTTGCGATCACGAGTTTCCAGATGATTGTGAATGTTGCCATACTTATAAGGAGCAATATGGGATCCAATAAGCCATGCTTCCCTGTTAATCACTTTGATATAAGATTCTTGCAGGCTCCCCCCATTATCTCTTAGCGATTTGATTTCCGTACCTTCTAGGGCAATACCTGCTTCAAAGGTTTCGAGGATTTCAAAATGATGGAAAGCGCGTTTATTAGATACGAGATCGGAAGATTTATTATTCATATGCAAATATATTAAATGAAGGCGCATAAACGAAGCAAGAGAGATTGCAGAATTCATCTCTCTTAGCGCCTTTACAGGCACCTCAAGTCTATAAATTCTTTCCTTGCTTGATTTTTTAGATAGGCAAGCATGAACACATCGAGAGCCCTATGTTTATTGCTTGACAAAGAGCTTATGGTCACTTATCTTGAGTCTCTCTTTTATTTAGCTTAAGGAATTATTCATGAAATTCGTCATAGCCACGCAAGAGCTTAATTATTTAATTAATAAGTGTCTTAATGCAGTAGCTCAAAAATCTACCATCCCTATCCTTTCCAACTTTTTAATCGAAGCTATTAATAATGAACTTATTATTACAGCTACGGATTTAACAGTAGGGGTCCGCTGCTTTACTGAAGCAAAAATTCTTGAAGAGGGGTCAACAACATTGCCTGCAAAGCGCTTGGCCCAGTTAATACGCGAGTTGACAGCAACCAATGTGGAAATTTCTACTTCAGCAAATGAAATCACTGAAATTAATGCCCAAACTTCGCGCTTTAAGTTAAATGGAATGAATAAAAATGAGTTTCCCGCCTTACCTAATGTGACAGATGCCGTGCATTTTAAAATTAAACAAAAAGTTTTGAAAGATATGCTTTACCGCACAGCTTTTGCAGTTTCTCGTGAAGACAATCGTTATGTGCTTACGGGAGTATGTTTGCAAGTGCAGGGAAAAACAGCTTCCTTTATTGGAACGGATGGAAAGCGCTTAGCAAAATCCCAAACTACCCTTAATATCGATCCATCTTTCCAAGGTACTTATGTGATTCCACTTAAGGCGGTAGAGGAAATTCTTAAAAATCTGGAAGAAGAGGGCGAAGCTATAGTGTTTTTAATGCAGGACAAAATTGCTATCAAAGCTTCTAATACGACGATTATTAGTAAACTATTATCAGGGGAGTATCCTGATGTTAACCGTGTCATTCCTTCTCAAACTGGGATAACCGTTAATCTCCACCGTGAAGAATTGATGACTTTATTGCGCCAAATTTCCCTTTTTGCTGCAGAAAATAATCATTCCGTTCGTTTTACTTTTAACGAAGGGGAGTTGAAATTGACAGCCAACACGATGGAAATAGGAGAAGGTAAAGTAAGTATGCCGGTAAATTATAAAGGGGAGAAGTTAGAAATTGCTTTTAACCCTCATTTCTTTTTAGATATTTTGCGTCATAGTAAAAATGAAACTATTTCTCTTGGGATTACCGATCCTTATAATCCTGGCTTGATTAGTGACTTTAATGATGATCAAAATGAAGAGGAGAAAGAAGCAGAACAAAATTCGCTGTTTGTACTAATGCCAATGCGCTTGAGTGAAGATTAGCTAAAATAAAAGGTGATAATTTTGAGTAGTGGTCTTTTTCTTCAAAAGCTATATTTACGATATTTCCGTCGTTACGAGGAAGCCACTTTTCACTTTACCCCCACCATTAATACGATTGTAGGCCCTAATGCTTACGGTAAAACAACTATTTTAGAGGCGATACAATTGCTGATAAATGGTCGCTCTTTCCGTACCCAGCAAATTTCCGATATGATTCAATATGGGCAAAAGTATTTTCATATTGAAGCATGCTTCATTAAGCAAGGTATAGCGCAAACACTCAAAATTCTTTATGATGGCAGTGAACGAAAAATTATAAATAATAGTACAGCTTTTTCGTCAGTAGCTAACTTATTAGGCATTTTGCAAGGAGTCGTCTTAACTCCTGATAGCACTTCTTTAATAAAAGGTTCTCCTTTATTGCGGCGACATTTTCTCGATCTGCAGATTGCCCAGATAGATCCTTTATATGTACATTATTTGACGCGCTATATAGGCGCTATGAGGCAACGTAATGCTTTATTAAAGAGGAACGAAATGCTTGCTATCCAAACTTGGGAGCAAGAGATGGCAGGAGCCGCGGCTTATGTGACTCTGCAAAGAGAGCAAACGATTGCAGACCTACAAAAATGGGGAAACGGATTGTATGGAATGTTAACTGCAGAGACTGCCCCTTTGAGTTTGGAATACAAAAATAGTAGCCGCCAAATAAAGGATCTGCAGCTTTTGCGTCAACATTATCTGCAGCAATGGGATAAGCTTCGTTTACGCGAAAAAGAAGTGGGAATGACCTTATATGGTCCCCATCGTGATGATCTATTAATAAAGATAGGAGATCGCGAAGTGCGTTTGTTTGCAAGTGAAGGGCAGCAGCGTAGTTGCGTCATGGCTCTTCGATTAGCGGAATGGCAGCGGCTACGGGAATTAAGCCAAGAACTGCCATTGATGCTGATTGATGATGTAGGGGTTAGCTTAGATACTACACGCCGTCAAAAACTTTTGATCCACTTAAAAACTTTAGGACAAGTTTTTATAACCTCCACCGAAGAACTTTGAGTAAGAGGTTTATCATTCGTATTGCCTGCTAACCTAAAGAGAGACGACCAAAAGGAGTTAAGCAAAGACACAGCTTATCATGGTGATAGCCTATAGCCACCATACCTGCTTGCATGAGATATTCGCAGATTATAAGTTTTATAAATTGTCTCTCATCTTCGTTATAATTAGGAGTGCTATATTTCCATCTTCTACCTTTATTAACTAAAGAAGTAGGTGCTACACTTCCTACGGCAGCTAAACAACCTTTGATGTAATCCTCGAAGTAAACCCACTTTCCATGAGCAAAATTCTTAAGGCTTTTCTCGACCTCGCGTAAATCTTTTTCAGAAAAAGATGAAAATTGGTCATTAGCGGCCAAGCGGTTCAGTGACTGTCGATAGAGGATGATGGCTTGGTCTGCGCGAGTTTTTTTAAGCCAGGCTTCCGTATAAGCTGATGCCACAATTTTTTGCTTTTCTTGCTTGGCAATTTCCAATAAAAGAGCTATTTCTAATAAATCTTTAGGAGCCTGGGTAAAAGAAATACTTTTTTTTAGCAACTTTTTTACAAAAGCATTCAATTCATTTAAAAATCCAAACTCTTTTTCATAAACAGGGGTAATAGAGGTAGCCTCTTGAATCGCGACTGGATTAGTATTCTGCACGAATAATAAGAATTCATGCCATTCATGAAAAGGAGTAACCACCTCTTCCCACACATCTTGAGTTTTAACATAGCGAAGGCAGCAAACTAGGCTAAACTCTAAGAAGAGCATATACTCTTCAAATTGCTCCCTAGTAAGTCCAAATTTTTCTATAAGTGCGCATGCACTCATTTTATAGTCGGGGGCAGCAAATACTTGTTTTGCAATCGAGCTTATGATAGGGTTATCGAAAACGAGATCTTGTAAATAACGTTCATAAATTTTGGGAGTGAACAAGAACTTTTCTATAATAGAATTAAAGATATTGTCTGAGCTACGGGGGATGGCATACCAGGAGGGAAGGGCATGAATGGGTGCTTTACTTAATAGTCCTTGTAAATACTCCATATCAGGACGAAAGTCATCATCAAATTTGATGATATGCGCCTCGTAATACTTGCGCATCTCTTTATCAACGAGTATCTCATTTCCTCGAATTTGAAAAAGACCGCTTTTGGCTAATTTATCTAAAATAGGACGAAGTTTAGAAGGAGTGATCTCCAAATTATCTGCAAGGGTAGTGAGGGTGGTTTTCAAAGAACCATTAATAATTTCTTGCAACACATCGACTTCTAAAATCGATAGCTCGGCCATGAAGAGACGATTTTCAATGTCTCTACGATAGTTATAATCGGTTAGAACAATTTTATTTTTTCGAGTAGTAAAAGTGGGCATAGGCTTTCTTTAAAGGAGTTATTGTTTCTTGCTGGAAAGCTCGTTAGCGCTCAAAGTTAGTGAAGAAGGTTTACAAAAGCATAGGGATAGTTCAATTCAATTGTTGAAAACATTGTATTTTAAAATGTTATTATTGACAACCCTTTTATTTGGCTAGGCATTTTGAAAATGCGAGCGTTTAAGCCTGGCAAAAAAATTGATTTATTAAATATTTTTTGTATAATCCTTTTTGTTGAACTATCTACCCCGGTAGGGTGGAAGGGCCTAATTAAAATTTAACAAAAGTGTAAACTTAAGTGGCGCCAGAAGAATTTCCTCTTTCCTCAAAGGATTTGATGATAGAATTTGCAGAGTTAATAACAGAAGCTCTTTTAAAAAGAGATGTACAGCATGCCGACCCTTTCGAGGCTTACGCCCATCGTTTAAGGAGCCATTTCTATAATTGCCCTGAAAGATTTAAACGGCGTTTTGCGGAAGGATATTGCTTATTAGTCAAGGAGCTTGAAAAAGAATCTATTCATTAAGATCTTGGTGGGAAACAATCCAAAACACGATCTCGGGATAATCGTTGGTAATTTTATCTGCCCAGCGCTGGGCCTCTTTTTTAGAACGGAACATAAGGGCAGTCGTGGCTAATCCATCAGCTAGTGCGCAAGAGGGGGCTAGAACACTTGCACTAGCCACATTTTCCCTCGTTATGGTGAGAGGTGTAAGTCTAGCGGGATCAAAAATATGAAAATAGGTAATAGTTGGATAAGCAGTGTCGCCTTTTTTAGTTTCTATCGTCCAGCTTTGAAAATAATCCCCACTGGTAGCAATTGCTTGATTGCGTAAACTTACCTTAGCAATAGCGTTTTCTGGATTATTATTTCCCAAGCGGCTAATAAAAATATTCCAAGGCCTACCTTGAGGATGCTTACCGCTAGTCTTTATTTCTCCCCCCCATTCCACAAATAGATTGGTATAGCCTGCTTCATAAAGTCTATCGGTAAGTAAATCTACGCAATAGCCTTTAGCGATTCCTCCAAGATCTATTTGAATATCGTCTAAATCTTTATAAAATTTTCCTTGGCCAAAATGAATTTTATTCCATCCTATTTTAGTAGCTACAGATAAGATTTCGCCTTCAGAAGGAATTTGTCCTTGCTCAAGATGTTTTTTCCACAGAGCTTGCAGAGGTTCTATGGTAGGGTCAAAGCGTCCTTCCGATAATAAAACTATTTTTTCTGTTAAATTTAATAGTTGCTCAAGCTCGGCAGAAATGGATACTACAGTACCTGCTTTTAATCGATTAAGACAAGAAAGCTCTGAGGAAGGATTCCATTTGTTATAAATATGGTTTACCTCTTCAAAAGTATTGCGGATAATATTAGAAACAAGGGCTTTTTCTGATGCGGTCAGCGGATGACCAATGAGAATACGATAGTTAATCGTCATCTCACTCCCTGAAAAAAGAGTCAATTTTTCATACGTGAAATTTGAGCAAGCATAAAGTAAGAAAATGAGAATGAAAAATTGGCTAAATGCATAATATTTCTTTAACTTGCCCTTTGTATAATACCCCACTTCCATCTTCATCTTAAGCATTTATTGAGCCTTTTGAAGGTTTGGCTTCAATCGCTTAGAGTAGCTCTTAAGAGTATTGCTCAATAACATAGCAATCGTCATAGGCCCTACTCCTCCTGGTACAGGAGTAATATAGGCACATTTGTCTTTAATATGATCAAAGTCTGCATCGCCCACCAGCCTATACCCGGCAGGACGGCTTAAATCGTTAATTTTATTTATTCCTACATCAATCACTGTTACACCTTCTTTAATCATCTCTGCTTTAAGAAATAAAGGTTGTCCCATAGCTAAGATGATAATGTCAGCTTGAGAGGTTAAGCTATCTAGCTTTTTAGTCTTACTATGGACGATGGTAACAGTGGCATTACCTTCAGAGTTATTCTGCATTAACATAGCGGCCATAGGTTTTCCTACGATATTGCTGCGGCCCGCAATTAACACATGGCGTCTTGCTACTTCTATCTGGGATCTGGCTAGAAGGGCACGAATGCCTAGCGGCGTGCAGGGAAAAAATCCATCCGTTTCCCCCATTAACATTTTGCCTACGTTAAAAGGATGAAATCCATCGACATCTTTTTCTGGTAAGATGGCTAAATTAACAAGCGATGGGTTAATGTGAGGTGGCAAAGGTAATTGCACAAGAATGCCATCGACTGTGGAATTTAAATTAAGAGCATGGATCTTGTCGAGGAGCTCTTTTTCTGATAACGAGGAAGGTAGATGAATTTTTAAGGATAAAATTCCTACGTTTTTGCAAGCTTGGGTTTTCCGTTGGACGTAGATTTGAGAAGCTGGATGGTCGCCCACAATAATAACAGCTAAGCATGGCGGACGGCCATGCATATTTAAAAGTGTAACTTTAATCTCTTGTTCAATTTCTTGAGCAATTTTTTTTCCATTTATAATCATAGGGGGAATTTAACTGTCGTGTTTTATGATTTCAATAAAATATTAGGAGTTAGACTTTAAGCTGCAGGTAAAAAAGGTTACTACTCTTATAAGCAAAGAAAGAGTGTTTAAAACATTTTTTATGTTTGCATAAGATAGATTAGCATAACCCATTTTTACTTTATAAGCCAACTTTTGCTTCTTCTTTTCTGGCAAAATTTAAGAGCCATCTACTCTTTATAAATAGCCTTAGATAAAGAGGAAATATCCCATAATGTTTTTCTCTTCTTTCTTTATACGGGTCTTTTTGGAAGAATGGGGCTGAGGATAAAGAATAGGAACAAGAGGGTCTAGTTTCTCTAAAAGCTAAATGTTTTTTAAGATTTGGGTAGTGAAATTTAGCTCCTTTTTATGAAAAAAGAAGAAGGTGAATCTGTCCTGACTTAAAAAATAAGGGATGAAGAAGAAAAAAATTAAGAGAATTTTCTTTAAGATAAAAGTCTTTTTTTTTAGCTTAAATAAGATTGGTAAGCAGTTTTTTTATGTAATCATGTACCCTAAGAACTAGGCTTTACCACATAAACAGGAAGGATAAATGTTTTTAGCCAAAAGATAGCTTTTTTAAAGCATACAAGCAAAAGCCTTAAGAAAAGTTAGAAAAATTTACAGTAAGAGTATTTTCTCTAAAGCAATCCTTGCTTTCTAGAAAAAAAAGCTTTAGAAAAGCAAAAGAGTGCAAAAAAATAATAGTATATTGTAACGTGGATTTACAACTTTGGAAGAATTGTTGATGACAAGAACCTTTTTAGGAGGAAATATGTATAAATCGGTCTTCAAGACCTGTGTAGTGTCACTCTTAGGATTTGGTGCTCTACTTTCTACGCATGCTTTTGCACAAAACGCTCCTTTACAAACACCACCCACTACTCCTGTTGGGTTGAGCGATGAATGCTCTAAGGAATTGCTTATTTCCTATTTTCCTAAGGTGTTTGTACTAGAGACTTTAAAAAAGTATAACGTCCCCCAAGATAAGTGGGAGGCTATAGCTAGTGAACTTGCCCAGAAAGATAAGCAAGTCATCAAAACTGTGGAGGAAAAAGCAGCTAAATTAGATCCAAACCCTCTTAAAGACCCTCAGCAGCGCCAAGCTGCCGTCAGGTTATTTAGAGAAACTTTGACAGATTTATTTGCTTTGACCATGAAAGCTTATGGAATAAAGGATGGAAAGCAAATTACCGATATGTTGAATGATATTCAACAACAAAAAGCTAAACGTTTTGCTATGTGCATGCAAAGAGTATCATCCGAAGACACTAAAGGCGAAAACAAAGCTGAAAATTCAGCCACCTTAGGAGATAAGAATTAACATTTATAAGAGGAGAAAAAAAGTGTGATCTCCTCTTATTTTTTATTCACTCGGTAAATAGTGAAAGTTTTATTTTCTTTTAAAAGGGCAGGCTTCTATAGAGGATGGAAATCCTTCTAAAAATTTTAAAGGCTTATTTCGCCCTCTATGAATAGAGAAGCTAAAGCCAATCTTTTGTTTTAAAATCAATGCCATTTCATGAAGGTAGGTGGGTAGATCTAAAAAAATTAACCCCGCAAAGTGAATTTTTTGTCCAAAGGCATGATTTTTCATAGCTTTTAAGTCTGCATGAAAGGCTGCTCAAAAAGTATATAGCTTCTTTGCTATCCTCAATGCTTTATTGTAAAAAATTATTTGTTTTTCTTGATCATTCTTAGCTTATCGAAATAGCTTTGTCTTTTTTTCATTTCACGCTCAAAACCGCGTTCCACAGGGCAGTAAAACTTTCTAGGTGGTAATTCTTCCGGAAAATAATTTTGCCCTGAGAAAGCATGTTCTACTTCATGATCATAAAGATAATTTTTTCCATATCCCATTTGTTTCATTAGAGGAGTCGCTGCATTAATAATGATGGAAGGAGGTGCCATGTAAGTTGTTTGCGCAGCTAATTGCTTGGCTTCTTCATAAGCTTGGTAAAGAGCATTGCTTTTGGGTGCCAAAGCAAGGTAAACGACAGCTTGAGCTAAAGCCAGCTCACCTTCAGGAGAGCCTAGCATTTCATAAGTATCGCGGGCGGCGATGCATAAAGATAAAGCCTGGGGGTCTGCTAATCCTATATCTTCGCTAGCCATTCTGATAATTCTTCGCGCTAAAAATAAAGGATCTTCCTTACCCTCTAACATACGCGCCAGCCAGTATAAAGCTGCGTCAGGATCAGACCCTCTCACCGCTTTATGAAGAGCAGATATTAACTGATAATGTTGATCGCCTTGTTTATCATAACGAGCCGTGCGTTGCTGTAAGTATGTTTGCAAAGTGTGGACATCCAAAGTAATATTTTCATTAACATCTTGGAGATTCTCAATTAGATTGAGGAGGAAACGGCCATCCCCTTGAGCTGATAAAATTAAAAGCTGACGGGCTTCCTCGGTAAGAGGCAATGCTTTTTTCCGAGATTCATAGCGTTGTAGTAACTGCTGCAAAGACTTTTCATTTAAAGGCCGAAGCGCTAACACCCGCAGCCGTGAAAGCAACGCACTGTTGAGATGAAAAGATGGATTTTCTGCGGTTGCGCCGATTAAAACAATGGTTCCCTTTTCCACGTAGGGTAAAAAAGCATCTTGCTGAGCTTTATTAAAGCGATGAATTTCATCTACAAATAAGACAGCTCTTTGATGGAGTAGGGGAGTGTTCTCTATCTCTTCTATAAGCTTTTTGAGATCAGCAATTCCATTAAAGATAGCGCTTATGGAATAAAAAGGGATATTAAAAGCTTTCGCATATAGCCTAGCGATAGATGTTTTCCCACATCCCGGCGGCCCCCAAAGAATAATAGATAAGGGTTTGCCTGCAGAGATAATTTTAGTTATAAAACCTTCTGGCCCTATCAGATGCTCTTGCCCTACGATTTCTTCAATAGAGGCAGGACGCATCTGCTCAGCAAGAGGAGCTATAGGCGATTTTGGAGTGATCATAAAGAATATATTCTTTTACCGGCTTACCACCGATAAGATGTTGTTGAAGAATGATCTCTAAAACTTCTGGGTTACAGGAATGATACCAAATTCCATCAGGATAGATGACAGCAACAGGGCCTTTTTGACAAATTCTTAAGCAGCTTACTTTTGTTCTGTAGATGCCTCCCGCTCCTGTCAAGTTCAGTTCTTGAAGCCTTTGCTTTAAATATTGCCAAGAAGCGTAGGCTATATCTGTGCTAGAGCAGCGTGGATTTGCTTGGTCGCTGCATAGAAAGATGTGGCGTTTAAGGGTATCGACCCCACATTTTATCAACCTTTCGTTAAGATTTTGTTGCATATTAAATACTCCTGGGTCGGGATTTTTTTTGTAAGCTTAAAGGAAGGAGAATAAAATATAGAAAAGCAAAAAGAGCATCGCCTAAAGGCATTACAAAAAGGTCGGAAACTATCCATCGCATGCCTATAGAAAGGGGTGTTCCCAATATATAAAGAAAAATAACTTGGAAGAAAGTTATAGTAAAGGAAAAAAGGAAGGTCATAATGGGTAGCGTACTTAGATGATCGGCAAAAAAATGGCGTTTTTGAGGATAAATCACCGCGGCTCCTAAAGTATAGTTACTAGCATAGAAGCCGAAAGGAGGCTGTACTGACAGTAAGTCGAGGAGCAACCCACAAAAAAATGCATACCAGAGGCAGACAGAGAAGGTTTTTTGATAAAATGAAACAATAAGGAAAGGCACCAAAAACATCAGCCGGATACTAGGAGCTATAGCTGGCATGCCAAGGGTAAGTAACAAGCCGCTGAAAAATGTAAGAAATAAGTTTTTTCTACTTAAATGCATAAGAAATTTATAAAATTTTAAAAGGCTACTTAGATGAGATGTATAGTTTTTCCTGAAAAAAGAGGTTATTTTCTGGGGTTACACTCACCATATAGGCTCTTTTCCCATAAATCCTAGTATTCTCCTCGCTATCTTTGATTCTCTATTTAAAAAGCATGCCAAAAATTAATAAGCTCCTCTTGGGAAGCATACGATGGGAATAGTTTTAGCAATAATTTTTATATCGAGCAGTAAAGATTGAGATTCTATGTATTGCTCATCGAGTTTAATGCGATTAGCATAGCTAATATCACTGCGTCCTGAAACTTGCCATAAACCCGTTAGGCCCGGACGTACAGATAAGATTTTTGTAGCCTTATATCCTAAATGTCGAATCACTTCGTACTGAACGACTGGCCTAGGGCCTACCACACTAAGATCTCCTTTTAAAACATTTACAAATTGAGGAAATTCATCAAGAGAAGTCTTTCTAAGAAATTTGCCTATTGGGGTAACGCGTGGATCATTTTTTAGTTTATGAGCATTAGCCCATTCCCTTTTTAATTCCAAAGAGCTTTCTAGAATTTCATGCAGCCTTGCATCGGCATCAGGATACATGGTGCGAAATTTATAACAGCGAAAAGGTTTGCCACCTCGGCCTATTCTCTCCTGAGCATAAATAATTTTACCTTTCGAGGAAAAATAGACAGAAATAGCGACTATTGCCAATACGGGAAAGGTAATAATAAGCACGCAAAGACTAAAAATAATATCAAACAAGCGCTTAGTTGGATTACGTTTAACCGTTAAACCCAGAGAAGGGGAGAATCTTAGAGCTGTAGATTCTTGCATCCATTGAGGGGAATTATTCATAATTTTTTGCTTGCCAACCATTTTTTAACTTTATGCAAATATTTTCTGTATAGAGGTAATGCTACCGACTAGACTTCTTAGATAGCATTCAAAGTAATTTTTAGGCAAATAAAAAAATAGCAAAATTATTCATAAACATTTGCCTATTTGTTTGTAATATTAAAAAAATGTTAAAATTTTTAAACTTAAATGAAGCTAGGTGATATTAATCATTTTTAAAATAATAAACTTTTTTTGCCTCCGTCCCACTTTAAGTAAGAGTTTTACGATTTCTGGGGGTAATGACACTTTTCATGGCACAATCCTATAAAAGGCCTAAACGCTTTTTGTATATTCCTTTGAAAAAATCTTGGCATCCGGCTAGACAATTATACGCTGTTAGGCAGTTTTTTAAGCAATCATATACTTGTACTTGCTAAGAATCTCTTTTAAAAGAAAGGAGCTGCCAGAAAGGCGCTTCCTTTTTTGGTTTTATTGAGAGAGTCTTTCAAACGGCATTATTAAATAGGGGAAGAGATCAGATGCTTAAGAGACCTGGGTGACAAAAAATAAAGGAGGCAAAAAATATAACTTCTTATCTTTCTCTGATCGTTGATTGAGTGACTTAAGTTTATCGCTGGCCTACTAGAGCTAGGAAAGGTTGCACTTTTATTCAAATTATTTACCCTAGCACCTTTTTTTCTCGATGATCTATCAGCAGTTTCGATGAACCAATAAATCTGCAAGAGAGACGAGCAAGGCTGTATCATAGGGTAGCTTTTTCAGCAGCACCCTAGCTGCCTGATCATATTCAAAGGCTAATGCTTGAGCTTTGGAGAGCCCCAATAAAGTAGCGTAGGTAGTTTTATGGTTTTTTATGTCTGAGTTTTTGTTAGAAGTTACATCTAACACATCATCAATGATTTGAAAAGCAAGGCCTATCTTTTGACCAAACGATTTTAAAATTTCCCGATCTGCTGGGCTGCCATTTGCTATGATAACCCCACATTCAATACAGGCAGTGATGAGAGCCCCTGTTTTACGTCGATGAACCTCTTGTAGAAAATGAAGGTCGATAGCCTTTTCTTGAGACTCGATATCCATGATTTGCCCACCAATCATTCCCTCGGCCCCGGCGTTTTTGGCTATAACATTTACCAATTCTATTTTTTGATGAGCCTGAAGGCCGGTTCCATTTGCAATGATCTCGAAAGCATAAGTAAGTAAATAATCACCCGTTAAAACAGCATGTCCTTCGGTAAAAGCTTTATGTAACGAAGGTTTACCCCGTCTAAAATCATCATTATCCATGCAGGGTAGATCATCATGGATTAAAGAATAAGTATGGATCATTTCCAAAGCACAAGCTGGATCCAATGCTAAATCTTCTGAGCCTCCTAAAGCTGTAGCAGTAGCTAATACAAGAAGAGGACGTATGCGTTTGCCCCCAGCGAGTAGAGAATAGCGAGTAGCCTCTAAAAGATTGAAATAAGCCATATTCTTTCCGGCAGTTAGTTCAGCAAGCCGTTTTTCTATGCTTTTGCATCTATCGTGAAAATAGTCAGGGATGTTGGGTTCTACGCTTTTCATATTCATTGGCTTAATTTCTTGTCGATGCGCTGTCTCATAAATAAAGCTTTTTAAGCATGTTTCACTTCTTCTCTGTAATACGGCTTTTGACCTATACTTAAGTAATCCAATCCTTTCTTAACTACTTCTAAAGGATTATATTGATTGCGGCCATCAAAAAAAGCTCTGCCTTTCATCTGTTTAAGGAGAGCGCCGAAATCCAAAAAGCGGAACTGCTTCCATTCGGTCATCAACACGATTGCATCTGCTCCCTTAGCGGCTTCTATTTCGTCATTACACCAGAGGATAGCGGAATGAGGGGCGATGATTTTTTTAGCATTTTCCATAGCTACGGGATCAAATAAGCGCAAGTGTGCTTGTTCTTGCAATAATTGTTGAATTAAGACTAAGGAGGGAGCTTCTCGCATATCATCTGTATCGGGCTTAAAAGATAATCCTAAAATAGCAATAGTTTTATTAGCCAAGCCAGAATATTTAGCAAAATATTCAATAATTTTATATCCCATTAGCTGTTTTTGCTGTTCATTGACATAGGCTACTGCATCAATAAGCGGTGTGTCATAGCTAACTTGATCAGCTTGCTTGCGTAATGCCGAAATATCTTTAGGTAGGCAGGAGCCTCCATAACCTGGGCCAGGATATAAAAATTTATAGCCAATACGATTATCAGCTCCAATGCCTCTACGCACTTTATTTATATCTGCTCCTAAATGTTCGCATAAGCCAGCTAATTCATTCATGAAAGAGATGCGCGTAGCTAACATAGCATTAGCAGCGTATTTAGTCATTTCAGCAGAAGCAATATCCATGATCATCAAACGCTCATGACTAAGCATGAAAGGACTGTAAATTTCTTGCATGATTTGAGCTACCGTCGCCTTATCAGTTCCTATGATCACTCTATCAGGCTTCATAAAGTCCTGGATAGCACAGCCTTCTTTTAAAAATTCAGGGTTGGAGGCTACATCAAAATCAATTGACAGGCCCCTTCTTTGCAGGCCTGCAGCAATGACGCTAGAGACGAAATTAGCAGTTCCTACAGGCACTGTGGATTTGTTAACAATTACTCGATAATCTGTCATGTGTTCTGCAATGGCTGCGGCTACATGATGGACAAAACGCAGATCAGCTTCGCCATTTTCCTGATAAGGAGTATCTACACAGATAAAACACACTTGGCTATTGGCTAGAGCTTCAGCGTAGCTAGTAGAAAATTTTAAACGCGACGCTTTCACATTTCTTTTAACCATTTCCTCTAAGCCAGGCTCGTAAATAGGAATATAGCCTTGTTTAAGCTGATGAATTTTTTTTTCATTGATATCAAGGCATGTCACATGATGACCCATTTCAGCCAAGCAAGTCCCTGACACCAAACCTACATATCCTGTTCCAATAATGAGCAGTTCCATAAAAGCCTCTAGCTATATTCAATTTAAGCCCACACATCTTACCAGATGATTTAAAATCCTAAAAGCAGAAAGGCTTTAGAATTTAAAGATTTAATAGGGGCACGGCAGGCGGATAAGGGGTATGGCTGGGCCGACTTAAACCTAGATTAAAATAAAGGGCTATGCGGTTATCTTTCTTATCATATTCTTTCCTTTGATAAGATAACTTAATATTCCATGCTTTTTGTACAGTAGCTAAAATGTCGATTTCATATTCACTGTAATTGGGTTCATGGCGACGGTTCCATCCATGCCGCGATTCAAATTCTACCGCCCAGTTGGGGTGCCATCGATAAAATAGATGGATTAGCAAAGTATCTCTTCTATCAGAAAGTTGAGAGCCTTTTAACTTTTTCTCCGAATGAAAAGAATCTAAAATGAAATTCCATTGATCAGCTTTACGCCAAGCAAAAGATCCGCGATGTCTCCATTCTAAAGATAAGGCCGCCTGGCGATTAATCGTCCATTCGTTGCGAAAATTGAAATGATCCCATTGATGGCGTTGCATATCCCAGCCTGCAGTAAAAGTATGACGCAAGGTGGGAAGCAAATTCCAGGTCAAACGACTGTAAATTTTAGGAGTCGCACGTTTAATGGTAGGCGTGTTAATAAAAGTATGAGCAAATAGTTGCCATCGCATCCAGAGGTCTAAGCCTTTTTCTTGGCGAGCATAATAAAAGCTGTGATCGACTCCCCAAGTAAGCATATTCAACTGGTACCATCCATCCTGTATGTCAAAAATGTAATGTTTATTGGGTTTTATACCCGGTCTAGTATAGTACTTATATTTTACGTAAGGTTTGATGACATGCTTGAAACCAGAATAATGGCGTCTAAGCTGAGTATTTGTTTCCACAGAAAACATTCCTAGGGTCACCCAATGGTTAGGTGCGTGAGGATTGCTTCCATAATAGATCGCCGAAGCTCCAACTTCAGGAGTGGTGGTAAAAGGACCGGTTCGATACGAGCGGTATAATTTATGATAAAATTGCGCACGCGTAGAGTTGAAATTATAAACATGCTGGGAATGCTTAGCATACTGAAAGTCTAGATAAGAAAGGCGCCAAAAATTTTCTGATATTATTCCGGTAGAACCCAGAGAAAAAGGCCGAATGCTTATTTCCAAAGAGGGTAATTCTTGCTTAACCGTTTGAAAAGTATTGGCTCGTATACGAGCAAAAAAATTAGCTTTCCAAGCGTCACTCTGCTGAAATTTAACTTGCAATTGGGTTTTGCCTGCCGTTTCAATATCTAAATTTTTATCCATATAGTCTGTAGCCATATCGATATCGCTAAGTTTATCCCAAGTTGTATGGATACTGACTCCTTTTCTATCACATATTTTAGTATATGCACCCTGGAATCTATAGCGCGTGCGTTGGCTTGGTTGATCTACCGATGAATCTCTTGCTATATAATTGATCATTTCGAGTTTTTCTTGATTGTTTTCTGAATGATAAAGGGTATAGAAGCCCCCTCCTAAGCCCCTCTTAATTCTATAATCAAGCCGCAAAAAGTTTTTAAGGCTTCCCCAAGAAAATAGTTTATACTGCATTTCAAGGCGAGTATTCTGTCCTCCGCGCCATGTAACATTAAAGCGTAGAGGGTTATCGAACATGGCGTTTAAGTTAGCTTTAAATGAAGGAAGGCACAAAATTGGAAAGTGGACAAAATGAAATTGAATGTTTTTAGCATCAAAAAGGTGCTTTTCGCGAAGTCGCGCTTTGGCTGTTGTTACTTGCCAATCAGTATAGTAATTTTCTGAAGTGGTGACAAAGCCTTCATGGATAAGGTAGGAACCATCGGCATAGAGCTCGATCGCACGTCCTCCGAAATACCAGGGTTCGACGGCAGACCGTGCCTCATAGATCTTCCCTGTTTTAGTCAAAAAATTGTACTCAAGAGACTCTCCTATAAAAAAATTTTCTCCCCAGTCTAAAGCTACGTCTCCTTTGGCTGTCACCTGAAAGATAAGTCCTTCTTTTGTAGCCTTGCGGGTGTAAATAATATGACGGGCTTGAATACGTAGATTTGGGCCTGTAATAACACCTCCTTCAGAAGTAGATAATACACCCTCTACGAAAACGGGACTGCGTAGATCCACTTTAATCTCTTTCTCTACGTTGCTATGCAGGCTTTTAATTTCTTCAATGGAAGTGCTAAAAAGAGAAGCGATCGTGAGAATAAGAAAAAGAGGAATAAAATATTTAACATCTAGCGATAAGCTCATGCTATCTACCGGTCTAAGAAAATAAAGGAATAGTTTAGCTATTTATCTTAGACGGTGCAATAGGCTTTTTCTTTAACTTTTAAATTAAGAGAAAAATGCTTGTATTAGTTAGGTACATAGATGGCTTTTCCCCCGCCAAGCTTTTATTTTGGAAAAAAAGTTGAACGGGCGCTTTTAAGAAGGAAGTTTTTGAAGAAGGTAACTTTATTGGCATTGTAGCTTACCTATAAGGTTTGCCGATAGTCATACTAGGTATGTTTACAAGGCCTTCATTTCCCTGGTTAAAGGACTAAAAAGCAGTTTATCTTTTTCTAGCCTTTGCTGCTCCCAACTCCTCCGATTAAATTGTAAATTTTTCAAAAGATAAAACATTTTATACAGTGCAATTTTAAAATAGCATTAAACTAATAAAAACCACTAATGATTAATCCTTCAAGCTTTATGCAAGATAAAAAGCTTTTAATGAATAGCACGCATGAGCAGTCCTGCGAATGCGTACCTATTGATAGGATTTCCATCTTGCATAGCCTCTAATAAAAGATTAACAGCTTGTTCATCTTTATTTTGTATAAGAGCTTCAAAGGAAGCGATCGCTAGTTGTGAATGCTCTTCAAGGGTTAAGTGGTAATTATCTTTTGAATCACGCAATTGGCTAGGTAAAAAGGGGCGAAATTGAAGAAGCTCATTTTTCTTGCTGTTGACAACCCAACTATAGAGATTCTCCTTATAAGGGCCTTTTACTTTCAAAGAGTAGAGAGCTAGATTACAGTAATTACGGATAAGCGGGGCGCCTATTTGCTGTTGATGCTCTTTAAGTAAAGCAATGGCGGCAGGAGTATTTAATTTTTTAAGTAAATCTGTCAAACTAGGGATAAGATCGTTTTGCTGGCAAGTGAATAGCATTTTAGCTACCTGTAAAAAAGCTTGTTCCGGAAGGTCAAGAGCTTTTGCTAGGGCTGATTCTCTCATCTTTAACGATCTTTCAAAAGCATAGAGGTTATCCTTAAAATGCTGGTGTGCGCAAGGAGTTGCTCTCCAAGCCGTAAGGCTTCTACCTGGAGAACATACGGAGGAATAACACATGTCTTGGTGATTGGTAATTAAAATATCTTGTAGCAAGACTTTTAAACAACGTGGATCTTGAAGGTAAAGCAGCGCCATGGCTGCATTAACTCTTACCTGTATATTAGGGTCATTAACTAATAGGGCTAAACAGTCCTGGCTTTCCTGCAGTTCACCTAACAAAAAAATGGCATAGATATCCTTTTGCTTAGCTGCATTTTCTATAAGTATTTTGTATTCTTTACAGCCTAGATCATATAAAGCTTTCCAGGCAGTAAGCTGTACATAGGATACATTCGAGCAAGATAAATTTTTAAGCGCAGGAATTGAGGTATCATCTTTAAGTAGGCCTAAGGCAAATGCTGAGGCTTCTTGCTGTGCTTTTTCTTGATGAGTGGCAAGAGTATGAATTTTATATAAAAGTTCATCGCAGCCATATTTAGCGGCATTAATGATGGCAGCTAAACGTACTTCTTCATGAGGATGACTCATTAATTTGCATAGCATATGGAGGGCTTCGGGAGTACCAATCATCGCAAAGAATTCAGGAAACACCTCTTCCAGAATTCCTTCCCAACGATACATTAATGCTTCCGCATAGGCATAGGCACGAGGAGATTTTTTTTGCGCTAAAAGATAGGCGGCTTCTAAACGAATTAATGGATGCCTAGTGTTTAAGGCGCGTTGTAAATTTTCATCCGCTTGATCATTTTGATACTGAGAAAGGAAATTAAGGCTAATAAGTTGCAGTTCTGGGATGCCGCTGCTTATTCCTTCTTTCAAGATATAAAGGGATCTTTCATTAAGACTAATGCCTGCTCCAAATAAAGTCATCAGGCGGGTGTCAAAGTCAGAACAGCGATAACCTTGGTCTAATAAAAGAAGAGCCATTTCTTGAAGGAACTCAAAATCATGCTTCCCAGTTCGCTTGTGGTGACACTCATAAGCTTTTATAGCTTGAGAAACATTCCCCATACGTACAAGAAACAACAAATGTGAGTGGTTATACTCGGTATGTTCTTTATCATTATCTGCTATTATAGAGGTGTAAGGGAATAAAAAGCATAGTAAGCCATACAACCACTTAATTTTTATCTTAAGGTACATAATCCAACAGGTCTATTCCACAGTTTTTTAGCAAAGAGCGAAGGGTGTTAAGGGGAAGCCCCATTACATTATAGTAACACCCATCAATTTTATTTACGATTAAGCTGCCCGCTCTTTGTATTGCGTAGCCACCCGCTTTGTCGGCCCAATGAATTTTTTGATGATAACGGTAGATATCTTCTTTTGTTAGGTGATTAAATAAAACGCGGGTCTCTTCCCAACCCGTGTATAAATTCGCATTGTATAAGAGCACGACTCCTGTAAAAACACTATGCCATTTGCCTGCTAGGTTCAAGAGCATATTAAAAGCTTCTTGCTCAGTTTGGGGCTTATGATAAACTTTACCGGAGCGGTATACAATTGTATCTGCTGCTAAAATTGCCTCATGCTTGCAAATCTCTTTTACCGCTTGTGCTTTACCTTCGGCTATTGAAGAAACATATTTTATAGGGTCACGTTTATAAATAACACTATGTTCATCAAAGGATGGGGAAACTTGTTTGAAAGGCAGATTGAAATAACTTAGTATTTCTTTACGACGTGTTGACTGTGAAGCAAGAATAAGGTGCGCCATGCAATAGAGTCCCCGTGATGATCTTTACGAGATAAAAACTTGCGAAAATATAAGTGTTTGGATTTTTTCTGTCAGCAATAGAGGGCAGTAGGTGGCCAGTAATTGTAAAATTTCTTTTTCTATTTTCTTTAAATCCATTAAGGAAATTTTATCTGTAGTTGAATAAATGCCTATATAATCTTTATCCTTAAAATGTATTTCTCGTAAAGCACTATTTAGCGCTGGCACTATCTTATTTTGTTTCCATAATAAGCTTTGATTAAGATGCATGCGCAATTCAGAAGTGATTAAACATCCTATAAAAATTTTAAGGTTAACTCCATCTTTTAGCTCTGACATATGCATAAGAAAATTAACATGCCTTTCTTTAACTTGTAAAGGTTGGGATAAAAAGAAGCTTAAAAGAACAATGCTATGCTCTTAGGCAGCTTCTTAGGAAATCGAATTTTTGAAAAGCTTAAAGCACATTAAATAAAGCGATACCATATAAAGGCTAATTCCTTTTTTACGCTGGCAATTATTTTTTTAAAGCACATACATCTTCAAGGAATAAAAATAAAAAAGGCTGGCTTTTGAAGAGCCAGCCTTTATATAAAGAGCCTAATGACTACTTTATTAGTTCACTATCGTGCTTTCTTGTTGAACGATAGGCGTCTTGATTGCATCTGAAGAAACTTCAAATTTAACGCGTGCATCGCCAGATTTTTTAGCTTTGGCATCCACACGATATCTTAGTGTTTGTCTAGCTGCTACATTTTTAACAGGTGCAAACTTAACTGTATTACCAGAAATTTGGCCTGAAGCATCACCAGATACTCCTATTGCTTGAACTTCCTCTGGGAAGGTAACTACAACTTGTACATTACTGTCAGGTTCTGAACCTTGGTTCACAACTACAATATTGTAAGCTGTAGAGTCATCAATACAGATAGGATTCTCTGTCTGAGCTACTGACACGTTTAAGGCAGGGCGTCCTTTCCAATGTGTCATCGATTCACAATGACCATTGCAATTCTGACAGTTTGTAACATCTACCTTATTAGTAAAGCAGCCCGCTACGCAGGTGGTGAGTGTAGTATTGAAAGATACTTTTTCACCTGGTTTCATTTCTCTTAATCTCCATGTCGCTGTATTACCGCTAATTGTTGCTCCATTAGCAGTTACAATCGATGTTGAAGGAGGCGCATGGTCAACGATTACCACATCTGTCAAAGGTAGGTCACCTGTATTCATGACTATAATTTGGTAATCAGCGTTTTTGCCGATTTGCTGCTCTTTTGGTCCTACTTTTGTGCACTCCATTTGACAGCAAGAAATGCATACTGTTGATTCGCAAGATACCGAATCAGCATTGCAGGCAGTCACAACGGCAGTATTGGTGAACTTGCCACGTTTAACAGCTGTAGTGCAGATGTTAACAGTTTTAGATTGGCAAGGTTCTAAAGAGCCAAGCTTATAAACTAAAGTTTTTTGGCAGCTTACATGCTCTACACCTTCTGGGAGGTTATCTGTGACCACCACATCTTCTGCTGTGCAGCTTCCATGGTTTGTTACAGTAATGGCGTATTCAACAGGCTCGCCTGGAGCTACTTGCTCGGGTCCAGATTTTTTGCAAGTAAGAACTGGTTTAGCACAAAGGATGGAACAAAAACGAACAGGTACTGCTGTAGCACAGAAGCAGGCGCAAAGTTCACCTTCGATATCACACTTTAACCATATTTTTGCTGGGCGGCATTCGCCTTTACTCATAGAACCAAAATTCCATGATATTTTACGTCCTTCAACGCGTCCTTCAGGCTGGCTTCTAATGTAGGTAACGCCATCTGGTAATGTAGTTGTTACATTTGCTTCACAAAGATCATCGCAAGCTTTAACATCAAATTCCAAAGGATATTGATCATTTAGCATGCATATTCTTGGGTTATGAGCAGTCACAATCAGACCGTCTTTACAGACAAGTTCACTTCCAGAAGGATGCTTGCAACGAGCTGGAGATTTGCACTCTGGCTCACATTGAACATCAGAACTAGCTTGCTTGCTAGAGAATTTTGATGCGAAAAATGCTTTTGCTGCAGCAACTGGTGAAGTCGAAGTTACTCCCTCAGATGCTTGGTTTGTTTGATAAATTGGTGCTGGCTGTTCATAAACAGGGGCTGAATTGCTGGTTCTGTTATCAGCGCAACCTACCCACATGAGTGCGGTAGTGCACAAAAAAAGCAACGAGGCTATTATTCCTAGTTGTTTCTTCATTGATGACTCCTTTCGTTTGTTTTTGGTCATAGTAGATTAAATAACTTAAATGTTGGTCTAATCTCGTTTCTGCAGTAGATGTATATAACACGATTGAACAAAACCTTCACTATTTTTTATTGTAGAGAGCGTGTTCGTGAATTTTAGCGATAAGTTATCATGGATCTAAGAGCTTATCATTTAATCTCAAACCTTAATCTAATGATGGCTTCGACTGGCTCAAAATATATTGAGATCCCTTCGATTCTGCTTTTCCTTGTTTATCTCTGCATTTAACATATTTATATGTCGTTTAGTTTAATCGCCCTTTTTTTTAGCTTAAGTTAAGGCCTAAGCCATGAAAAGGGGCAATTATTGTGACACCCATTAGGTCCCGACAGCCTTACAGCTGCCGGAATCATAACTAATAATAGGTTGTATCACTATTGGTAGTATTCTCCCAAATATAGGGGGAAGGTGCTTGACGAGGCTCACAGATTCTTGGAGCACATGAAGTGTCAGTCTCACTGTTAGACCACCAGCCGCAACCACAGCCAGTTAATGCTGTGGCCACTATTGCTAAAGATAATAAGTTAAAGATTCTTTTCATTTTTTTCCTTCTATTTTGTTTCAATAGTCATTAATCACAATTTAAGAAAATGCTTAGTTTTTTACTTAATTTCTTAATAGCAAACAGGGTCACAGACTGGTGCTGGAGCACATGGTCTAGGAGCATTTTTAACATAAGGCTTGGTATAGTAGGGCTGTGGAGAGCAAGGTTTTGCACATGTCTCATAGCCAGCACGATTTCCACAGCAGCTCGTTAATGCAACTACACTTACAAATAAGGCCATTGATGAAAAGAATTTTATAGCTTGTTTCATACTAACTCCTTGGGTTTAAATTTAATTTACTTTGCACCATCATTATTGATTAGGTAATTTTTTGTCTCATTCCTTTCCGTACTACAATTTGTATACTTCGAAAAAAAAGGATTTACCCTTTTTAGATACGCATTAGCTAATAAACTTTCCACTAGAATCTTTAGTTTCATCAATTTTTGGGGATAAAATTTTCATAATCTTCTTAAAAACAAATGCTTAAATTTTTTTTAGCTTGAAACTAATTTTAATAGATGCCTTGTTAAGATTTAAAAATAGTGCCTTAAAAAAGACAGTTTCTTGATTGCTATTATGCTTGAAGAGTAAATATAGAAGTATTAAAAAATTATAAAAGAAGGAAAATAATGAAGAAATTGGAGGGTTTTCTAAGAGTATTCATATTTCATCTGTCTTCAATTTTCCTGACCAACCCAGCTTAGAACGCAGTGTAGAGTAAAAATCATGATGGAGCAGGTTAACCAAGCGAAACTTTTTTTTAGCACAACTTAAATAAAATTTTTCCCCCGTTTTCATTCGGAAGCTAGAAAATCCATCATAAGTAACTTCAATGGGTTTGAGTTTGCTTATGTATTCAATACGGATTTGATGCGAGGGTAGAAGGACAATAGGGCGATTGGAAGTAGTGTGAGGACAGATAGGAGTAATGACAAAAGCTCTTAAGTTAGGAGCTAAAATAGGGCCTCCTGCGGCCATCGAGTAAGCTGTAGAACCACTAGGTGTTGCCACAATAATTCCATCGGCGCAGTAAGTATTTAAATAAATGTCATCGACAAAAATTGAAATTTCGATAAGGGAAGGATTTTCAGCCCGGTGGAAAATAATGTCATTCACAGCATAGCATGTTCGATTATCCTCTGTTCTCCCAGCCATCATCATGCGTTCACTTATAACCATTTTATTTGCTAAAAGGTTTTCAAGACTTTGATAAGTTTCCTGAATAGGTATGTCGGCCATAAATCCTAAGCCACCAAAATTGATGGCCATTAGAGGTGCTGTTAGTTCGGGATGACGTTGAATCACACGAAGAATAGTTCCATCACCGCCTAAAGAAATAATATAATCAATCTTTTCAGGCGAAATACTTGATAGGCGGGCTGCATCAACCTCATCAGCTATCTCATCTTCCGCATAAACACACGCGTTTCTTTTTTTAAGAAAAGCAGCAATTTGCTGCGCAATTTCCCCTGATGTTTTTTTTATCATATTAGGAAAAAGCGCAATATGCATGTCTATACCTTAAGCGTGAGCTTTCTGAGTTGTTTGCAAGGAAAAATGTAAGAGAATACGTTGAGCAATTTGGGGTGCGGTTAAACCAATTTCCTGGATAATATCTGCATGGCTCCCTTGATCAAGAAAAATTTCTGGGATACCGAAATTTAATACTTGAATGTTTGTATAGCCATTAGAAAGTAAAAAATGATTGATAACATTACCCATTCCCGAAGCGACAGAATGTTCTTCTAAAGTGACAATTTTTTGATGAGACATCAGCAACTTACAAATAAGATCTGCATCTAAAGGTTTTACAAAAATAGGGTCCATAATAGTAGGATGATAGCCTTGCTGTTGGAGAATCTCACGTACTTGAAAGGCTATAGTATTCATATGTCCTAAAGAAATAATTAAAATATCTTCACCTTCCGCTAGAATTTCTCCTTTCCCGGGAAAGCGGTAATTTAAAGGTTCTTCCCTATCTTCTGTAACCATATTAGGATAACGTATCGCAGCTGGATGGCCCCATATAGGTGCTGATTCCATCAGCTCGCGTAACATATGGCCATCACGAGGCTGACTGATGATCATATTGGGCATAGCATTTAAAAATGAAAGATCATAAATTCCATGATGAGTAGCGCCGTCGGGGCCTGAAATTCCACTTCTATCTACGGCAAAGATGACAGGGAGCTCTTGTAGACATACATCGTGAAAGACATTATCTAAAGCTCTTTGAAGAAAGGTCGCATAAATAGAGGCAAATACCTTCATTTTACGACCATATGCTAAGCCTCCACAATAAGTAATTGCATGAGATTCGGCAATTCCGACATCATAACAACGCTCAGGAAATTTCTTCATAAAGTCTTCTAAACATGAACCTGCAGACATAGCAGGTGTGACGGCCACTACACTCGGATCGTTTTCAGCCATCTTTAAAAGATGGCTTCCAAAAATTTTTGGAAAAGTAAGTTTGGCGGTTAATGCTGGTAAAAATTTACCTGTGCCTGGGTTGAAGGGCCGAGCTCCATGATAAGAAATGGGATTTTTAACGGCTTCTTCCATGCCTTGCCCTTTATTAGTTAATATATGGAGAAGGACAGGCCATTTTGCATCTTTAATTTCTTCAAAAACTTCTACCATTTTTTTGATATCATGGCCATCAATGGGACCGATATAAGAAAGTCCGTAATGCTCAAAGAAAGCCGCAGGGCTTACTAAATTTTTCATTGATTCAGTAATTTTATGGCTCTGTTTGGCCAAAAAAGGTCCATAGCTAGGGATTTTTGAAACCAGAGTATCTAGCTCTTGATAAATCTTATCGGTAGTTGGGTTGCTAAGTAAACGACTTAAAATTCGCGTAATAGCGCCTACATTTTTAGAGATGGACATTTCATTGTCATTTAAGATCACAATAAAACGTTTTAAATCTCGAGGAATATTATTTAATGCTTCTAAAGATAAGCCGCAGGTAAGGGTAGCGTCGCCAATAATAGGGAGGATATACTCAGAACGCTTGGTTAGATCGCGGTTTTTTGCCAGCCCCAAACCTAAGGATAGCGCGGTACCAGCATGTCCTGCATAAAAGTGATCATGGGGGGATTCTTTAGGATGGCTAAAGCCGCACAATCCTTTGTACTGGCGGATGGTGGGAAATAGTTGATTGCGTCCCGTTAAAATTTTGTGCGTGTAGGTCTGGTGGCTTACATCCCATAAAAATTTGTCCACAGGGGAAGAAAATGCTTTATGTAAGGCAAGAGTTAGTTCAATAGCTCCTAAATTGGAAGCAAGATGCCCTCCATTAATTGACATGACCTCAATAATACGCCGTCTGATCTCATCTGCAAGCGTGTTTAAGGCGGCTAAAGGAAGCGGTTTTATGTCTTCGGGGGATTGAATTGTCTCCAGGATAGTCGTGCTCATTTTATTGTTTCTTTCCTTACTATGAATTAAATTCTTGCGTGAGTGGCTTTTTATCTGGATCTAATACTACCTCACCATTACGATTTTTCACTAATATTTCAATTTTACGCTCTGCTTCTAATAGCCTCTTTTGGCAGCTAGAAATAAGCCTATCGGCTTCTTCATATAGCTTTAATGATTCATCTAAGCTAATTGCCCCTGAATTCATTTTCTCTAAAATTTCTTCCAGCCGTACAAAAGCGGCTTCAAAGCTAAGGTCTTTTTCATTCACTGGCTTTAATTTCCTTTACAGTTGAAAGAACTTCCCCATCTGATAAATATATCCGAAGGTCTTGATTCTTATGGATGTTAGTTACGGAAGTTATAACTGAATCATCCTTTTCAGAAAAGAGAATAGAATAACCTTTGGTTAAAAGGTTTTTAGGATTGATTAGGTGCAAAGCTACTGAAATACTTTCTAATTGCTCTTTTTTGGAATCTATAATATGCCTTATTTGATGGTAAATGTTTTTATCCCAATATTTTATTTTCTCTTGCAAGTATACAATTTGAGATGAAGGTTTGAGAGTTTGCAGCCTTTTATTAGAAGCTTCTAAGATAAGGCGAAGACTAAAAATTTTTTGCTTGATTAAATAATCGAGCTGCTGACGGTTATCATCCAGCTTTTGGATCCACGGTCCTAACAGATAATAAGGCGAAGAAAGCATCGGCTGCTTAAGAAATGCGCTTAAGTGTTGCCTGGATTGAAGCACTTTGTGAGAAATGTTTTGCGTAAGCCTTTTTTTTATTTGTTCTAAGTGTTTAAGTTGCTCAAGTTTATCAGCAATGACGATTTCTGCAGCTGCAGAAGGCGTAGGAGCGCGAACATCAGCAACATAATCGGCAATGCAATGATCTGTCTCGTGTCCTACTGCAGAAATAATGGGAATTCGGCTATAAAAAATTGCTTCCGCTACAATTTCTTGGTTAAAGCACCACAAATCTTCAATACTTCCCCCTCCTCGGCCTACAATTATTACATCTACTAAATTATGCTCATTAAAAAAATGGATCGCTTGGGCGATTTCCTGTGCTGCTTCTGCGCCTTGAACTCGCACCGGATTAATAAGAAGGTTAAGTCCTCCCGAACGTCTTGTTAAAATGTTTAGAATATCTTGAATAGCTGCTCCTGTAGGACTAGTAATTATACCTATACGGTTAGGCATGCGAGGAAGGGACTTTTTATGCTCTTTTTTAAACCATCCAAAGCGGTGAATTTTTTGTTTTAGTTCTTCTAGCTTTATCAATAACTCGCCAAGGCCTACTGGCTTCATCTCATAGATCACAATCTGATAATTTCCTCGTGTAGGATAGACATTAATTGCCCCCCTAACTAAAACTTGCATACCGTCTTTGGGAGGGGATCGCAATAAAGCAGCTTCTTGCCGCCAGATGATAGCGTTGATCTGCGCATGGGCATCCTTAAGAGAGAAATATATATGCCCAGAAGAATGAGGTTTACAGTTGCTAATTTCTCCTTGTAACCATACATTGGGGAAAGTGCCTTCTAAAGACAGTTTGATTGCCTGAGTCAATTGGGTGACAGATAAAACTACTGGTTCTGAGGTGGGGAGATTCATGGAAATGAAATTTATATCCTATTTTTTCTAAGGTAATATAGAGTATAAAGAAGTTTGTATTTAAGAGAAAAGAGAGGCTAGGTAATTTTATCTCTCCCTTCGTGGTTTGGCTATAAAATGTTGTGTATGCTAGAAAAAGAAAAGTGCATTCAAGAGCAAAAAAGAAACTTAATAAACCTCATTAAGTTAAAAAGATTGGTGGTAGAATAAAGTATATGATTATTCATTTTCCTTAAATTGTGTGCCTTATACTATTCCTCTTAAGATGAAGCAAAACATTCGTAGGCATGGCTTGCTTTTTAGGTAGAAAAAATGATAATATCACTTTTAAAAAAAGGAAATTCATGACGTCCGCAAGCCGTCCAGTAGTCATTGCTGGCAATTGGAAAATGTATAAAACAATTGAGGAGGCTATAGCTTTTATTCAAGAGCTAGTGTCACTACTTAATACCCCTCAAGCCCAAATTTATTTAGCGGTACCTTTTACTGCTATTAAAGCAACTTCAGAAGCAGCAAAAGATACTGTTTTAGTCGTGGGAGCCCAAAACATAAATGATGCATCTGAAGGGGCTTTTACCGGGGAAATTGCCGGGAAAATGCTAAAAGATGCAGGGGCCGAATTTGTGATCGTAGGTCACTCCGAGCGGCGGCGCCTTTTCCATGAAACAGATGTCCTTATCAATAAAAAGGTTAAAAGGGCTTTACAGGATAATTTACAAGTAATTTTTTGCGTGGGTGAATCAAAAAAAGAGAGAGAGGCGCAACAGACTCATGAAGTGCTGGCTAGACAGCTCAAAGAGGGGCTGACGGATATTTCAGCAGAACAGCTCAAACATATTATTATAGCCTACGAGCCTATATGGGCTATAGGTATGCCTCAACCCGCAGGAGTTGAAACTGCCCAAGAAGCGCAAGCATTTTGCCGCCAGTTAATAAAAGAAGGCTGGGGTGAAAAAGCTGCTGAGCAGATTATTATTCAGTACGGGGGAGCGGTGAAACCAGAAAATGCAAAAAAATTTTTAGAGCAGCCCGGTGTTGATGGTTTACTGGTAGGGGGAGCTTCTCTTTCAGCAAAAGATTTTGCTCAAATTATTAATTGTTATAACTCTATTTATGAAGAAGGGATGATTAAATGACATTTTTATATTACACCACTATGGTTTTTTTCATGATGCTATGTGCTTTATTGTGCTTTGTCATTTTGATCCAAGAAAGCAAAAGCTCAGGGCTAGGAGCCTCTTTTGGGGGGGAAGCAAGCGAATCATTATTTGGAACATCTACCGCTGACGTTTTGAAAAAATTTACTGCTTGGCTAGCCGTAATCTTTTTTGCTGCTTGTATTATTCTCTCTTTATGGACTAATGCCATAGGCCGTGCCAAGCAGGTGCCAAGCGTGCCATTTACCCTAGAAAACACCGAAGCTCATTAATATAAAAAGCTTCATGCATAAAGTTTATAAACTTTATGCATGCTTTCATATCTCTTGATTAATCTGCTTTATCGACTGATCAATCCATTTAATCTGCCGCAAGGGGGCAGCCATAAGGACACCGAAAACTGCTCCTGCCACTAGGCAAGTCGCTGCGATGAAAATAATTTTGGAGGCGACTAAAGTGACCAGAGCGATAATTGCTACTAAGCTTGCTAGATTCGACACCAGGCTAGAATCATGATATTGTTCAATCTTACTGTAATAAAGACGTATATTATAAAGAGAATTTCTACGTAAATTATTATTTACATTTACTTCTCGAAGTTCTTTGTCAAGGGTCTTGAGGATATATTTGGTAACAAATTTGCCTATAAGAGGAGTGAGTGATAAAATTTTAAAATTTAGCTGAGTTTGAAAAAGAGGTTTGTTATTCAGCAAGGCAGGACGATGGGTTGTATCCATTCCGTCACGTATAGTGTCTGGGGAAAACATTTTTACTCCTGCCTTGATCAGTTTTAACAATTTTTGCAAAGGACACACTTCAAAAAACTACCTCTATAGGTGTTTTAGAGAAAAAGGAGGTCTTAGCTTTTATAAAAATTGCTTATTCGATAAAGAGCTAAATTTTGCCTTTTTGCAAAGTTTTAATAGGAGAAAAGGGAGCAGTTTTTTAGCTTTCTCTTATGAACAACCTTATAGAATTTATGATAGCGCCGTGGAGGCGGAGCAATTTTATAAAAGTACAGGCTTTTGAAAGCCAGCTAAAATATATAAAATTTAGCTTTTAAAAGAATATTTCCTTTTAATTTCTCGAAGTTTAGATTCTATATTCTGACGGTCTGTTCGGCTTGCCATGCGATCAATAAATAATTTTCCATTGAGATGATCATTTTCGTGTAAAATGCAGCGAGCTTCATAACCTACAAATTCTTCGGTAAATGTTTTGGCATCTAAATCCATCGCTTGGACCACAATTTTTAGAGGGCGCGTAACTAACCCTGAAACTTTAGGAATAGAAAGACAGCCCTCTGGTAATGTGTCGCTCTCTTCGCTATAGGAAAGAATTTTAGGATTAATAAAAATTCTTTCCACTCCAGGAAGGCTAGTCTCATCATTGATATAAGTAGGGACGCAAGTAACAAATATAGCAATAGATTGGCGGACTTGAGGGCCTGCCAACCCAATGCCTTTTTCTGCATACATCGTATCTAACATATTGGCTGCAAGCTGGCGTAAATCAGAATTAACTTCTTTAATGGTCTCCGTTTTTTTACGAAGAATAGGATCTCCATAGTAGGCAAGCTGTAAAATCATAAAAGCTGTGAATAAAAGTGATAATAATAAGGGAAGATAACTCACTACAATTTTTTTTGCAATCCTAATTGCTAGGTTAATAACCATAAAATGAAAAGTTTTCTCTTTATTAAGAGGTGCATAATATTTTCTACCTGTAAAATTTAAATCGATCTGCCCTATCAAACTTTTTCTTAATAAGATGCTTTAAAGCAACCTGGGGGGAAGTTAGAAAGCCAGAACCTATCTTTCTATCAATTCTTTATCGCGATTAGCTCAAATCAGCTTGCCTACCCTCATCAAACTCTTTCACTTAATTACTCAACCAAAAAGCTAGCTTTTTTCTAGCGGTTTGGGCTTGATTAATTACATATTTATTAATTTTTCATTATAATCTTATATTTAACTATTATAGTTTTTTTGCAAATTATACGTTTTTTCATCTACTCTTTATGCACTCACGTACTTTATAAAGCCCCTTTTGTTAAGCATAGGCGGATCTTTCAGAAGGTTGGGTATGCAGGCTAAGTTTTTTAAAGCGTAGTATAATAATTTATAAATTATTAAATCCAGCTAGCTGCTTTTAAAGGATACTTTAACTAATGTCTCTTGAGTAGATTAAAAAAATAAAGAGGCTAAGAAGGAAAATATAAAAATCATTGAAGAGAAATACATTATCCACTAAATTAGGAAGAAAAATATTTTGCTGGTTTGTTTTTGTAATAAAATCCATTTTAAATTTTGTTTTATAAAATAATTTAAATTGATTTGTTAAAATTTAGCTTTATTTATTTTTTTAATATAAAATATAATAATTATTAAATAAAAAAAGAGGAGATAATATGCTGCATGGTTCTACCCCTAATTCTCCTGTATCCAATATTCATAAATTTTTTGATTATATTCCTATTGTAAGCATAGGATCAGCGATTGCTCACTTTGCTATCCTCTTATTTGAAAAGTTTTCGACAAAAAAAAATGGGTCTAACGCTCCATTAAGTGAGCGCGATATCCAGGTTATTTCTTCAGATAGCTGGGGGCACGGAACAAGAGGTTTACTAGACTTCGTGCCTATTGTAGGAAATATTATTCTTGGTATCCATGACTTTTGCCATAAAAATCATGAAGTTAAGCGCGAGCAAAAATTGCCTACCTCATCGGACTCTTATATTACTTCCACGTTGTATACAATAAGCAGGACAGAAGAGCTTTTTAAGAGTAAAATTGCCCAACTTGAAGGGGCTTTAAAGAATAAAGAAGCTCTTATTCAGCAACAAAATATAGTAATTAGAAGTCACGAGCAAACAATAGAAAAATTAGACAATCAACTAGCTGCAGCAAAAGATGAAAATAGAAAGTTAAGTAAAAAAATTGAAAAGATTAGAAGAAAAAATGAAAATCTTATTAGCGAGAAAGAGAAGCTTCAACTTTTGATAGAGAATAAAAATAATGAACTTACAGGTGCCGCAAATATCTATCAAACTTCGCAAGAGGAATTGCAACAAGCCTATGCCAATTTGGCAGAGGCAAGAAAAGCTCTAGCTCAACAGCAAACATTTGCTCAACAACATCCTAGCATTGGTTCAACGGAAGACTTGGAGAAATTAAATCAGGATTTGCATCGACAACAAAAATTAGTGGAAGAATTGGAAAGAAAAGCAAATTCTATACGACAAAATTTAGAGAACGCTGAAAAAGAAAAAAATGATCTGATTCAGCAGTTGCAGCATACGCAAGAGAGCTTGCAGCGCAAAGAAGCCGTCCTTGAAGCAGCAACTAGAGCTTCGCAACTGGCTCATGAAAGCTTAGCAAATGCTCAAAAAACGGTAGAAAGTACGCAAATAGAAAATAGCGAGCTAAAGCATCAAATAATGAATCTTACAAGTCATTTGAAAGCTCGTGAGCAACAAAACCTGAAGTTACAGCAGAGGATTGATGAGCTAGAGCTAAATAAGCAAGAAGCCATGGATCTAAGAAAAAAGCTTGCCAGCCAGGAAAGCTTTATGAGCGAATTTTTAAAAGAAGAGCATCAAGCACGTGAGGGTCTTAGAAGTAAATTATCACAGGCTCAAGCGTCGATAGGAGAACATGTAGCTCAAATTGAGCAGCTGAAGTTAAAATATAAGGGTTTAAAAAGTAAATATCAGACTTTAAATGATGAACTACCTTTAAAACAAGAATTAGAAGCGCTAGAGCGTAAGTTAGCAGAAATTACAGTACAAAGAGACCATTTGCTAGAGCAAATTGAATTCGTCAAATTTGCTCAGACGCTTCCTTCTTTAGATAGATCTATAAATCTTAGTAGGTCTATACATTCAGCGGGTAATATTTCTCCTGATCATATCTCTCAAGTGACAGATTCCGGAGAAATGGCAGAATGGACTTTAATTGCGGTTAAAGAAAAAACAGAAGATGAAGGAATAAATTTTGCTGGTAAATTCCCCTCGCGTTATAAAAGGGAAAATATTGATACCTATATTCAACAGGTTCTGACAGCAGGCAATCATGCCGCAGATGATCTTGCAAAACGGATACAGGAAATACTTAACTCTGAAATTCCTCCTGCTTTTCTTTCTGAATTAATCTTAAATTTTAATGAGCAGATACGACAAAAAGCGCTTTTAATCCACGAAAAATTAGGCATTAACAGCGATAACATCGAGCAATTCATTAAACCGAATGACCCTATTGTGGAGAAAGGAAAAAGGCTTGCGAAAGAATATGAAAACGAGATCATGAATGCGTTACAGAATGCATGTAGGCAGGCTGCTGAAAAGTGGCCTTTGCATAATAAAGATCTCCTTTCTTTAACAGACGAATGCTTTAAAATTTATCAAAACGCCTATTTTCAAGGGGTGGTACATTTTAACCATTGGTGGAGAGAAATGTACGATAAAACAATCAATTTTAGTAAGGAGGAGCTCGGCTCAGCTCACGTGCAGCTAACAGCTGTGGGGGAACCTTACAGCTCAGCGGCCCCGCGCAATCGCCAAGATACTCAAAACCCTGCTGTTCCTAACTTCTTTAGAACAACCTATCTTCCTTATCTATCCTCTCCTACCTCGGACATGAAAGCGATCAAAATGGACAATGTGACTCGTTCGGCTATCCCAGTGGAGTTTGACCAGACAAACAAAGAAATTCGCGAGCAAATTAATAGACAGATTATAAAAAAAATACTAGAAGAACATGCCCTAGAATATATAAAAAAACATGCTGGACAAGCAAGCAGTGAAATTCCTATCAAATTGGATTTTGCAGCCGTCACTTTATTATCACCCTCATCAGTGCTGGATTGGGCTAATTATTTTGGAAAATTGGCTAACGCAGATAATGAAGCCATGCTTCTAAAAGAAGCAAAAGGGGCTTACGAGTATTGGCATGGAAAATCTTTAGTCGTAGAAGGCCAAAATTTTCAATTTCAAATTACCTATATGAACATACCCTGCAATGACCTTTATTTTAAATCTTTAGAATGGTCAACGCAGGCTTATGCGCTAGAACGGGAGGCCAATCAGATAGCTATAAAACACTTAGCGCAAAAAGTCTTAGAATATGAACGAGCTGTGAAAAAAGAAATAGAGGAGAATAATACTTCTCCTAATTTAAAAGCAAAAATAATGAAAGTTAAAATCTTACAAAAACTTTTGAAAGATGTAGAATTTATATTAAATATCCCTGAAGGTAAAAAATTAGAAGCTTTTGGTAATAATTATTATGCTCTAGTCTCTCGGGTACTGATGCTAACTAGCTTAGTAAGTGATGGGGTACACTTTGGATGTCGAAGTGGCAAGGACCGTACGGGCCTAGCCAATCTTGAGGTAGACAAATTACTACAACTTACTCATGCATTAGAAGATTATCCTTCATTAGAAGCAGAGGTGAATGAGCCTAAAATAAGGGCTATGGCTAAAGAGATAGGGCATCAACTCTATATAGATTCAGGCAATCTTGATGTAATTCCTGAGGCAAATTTAGGATGTCCTCTGGGAATGAATATAGGAGTTTGTGCCAATCCAGGAGACAAAGAAGCTAAAGAATATGCTCTTGCAGGAGCAAAAGCTTTCGTGCGTCCAGGTCATTAATCTAAAAAAACAAACAAGCTTGATTATCAAATTGTTAAACTTGTATTTACACAGGTTTTTTTAAATTAATCCTTTAATGACCTGAGCCATAAGAAGAGAAGTGCACATTTTTTTGCTGAACTTTAAATTTTTCTCTATTAAATTAACCAGGAGTAAAAAATTTGGCCTCGGTATTTCTCGAAATTCTTTTAAGGAAAATTAATGAAAATGAAGAATGTTTTTAATCGACCGGGATAGTTAATTATAAAAGTAAAGAGGCCTGTAGAAATATATGTTCAGTAGCTTTTTACTGCACAACGAAGGAGCTAAAAAATAAAAACTAGGGGAAAAAAGAAAGCTTATAAATGGGGGAATAATAAATTAAGAGCTGTAATAAAAGAGAGCATGCCCATCAACTTCGCTAAGTTTAGGATTGAAATAGGGCTGGAAGATAAAGCTAGGACTGGAGTAGAAGAGTTTTCCTTTAGTAGATTACTCTTTCTCATTTGGAGGAGGAGAAGATTCAACGGGTTTGATACGCACTTTTTCTACTGAGCGCTCGCTAGATTCTAAAATCTCTAGCTCAAAATTATTATGATGGATGATAAAATTCGTAGAGGGAATGGCGCCAGCCACATGGAATACATAGCCGCCCACGGTATCATATTCTTCTTCCTGGGGAATTTGAATGCCAAGCTGCGCCTCTACATCAAAAATACTCATTTTAGCATCAATAATCCAGGAGCCGTCCGCTAATTGTTTAACAGTTTCTTCTTCTTGATCATATTCATCTGCAATTTCTCCTACAATTTCTTCCAATATATCTTCTATAGTGATGACCCCTTCCGTACTCCCATATTCATCAACCACAATAGCAAAATGAACTTGTTTTTGGCGAAATTCTTGTAAAAGATTGGAAATTTTTTTTGTCTCCGGAGTATACAAAATGCTTTTTTGTATAGCTTCAATTGGTGTATCCAGAATCTTAGGATCTTTTTTTTCCTCATATTCCATATATTTTTTCAAAATATCCTTATACATAAGTACTCCTACGATATTGTCCAATGAATGGCGATACACAGGCGTACGGCTATACCCTTCATGTTGCAAAAGCTGGGCTGCTTCTTTGATAGATGTGTCTGCGGATAAGCTAAACATATTGAGGCGGGGCACCATCACTTCACGAGCGCAGCGCTCCTTAAAAGTTAACACAGATTCTATAAGCTTTTTATCAAGAGGATTGAGGATAGGGCTAACTTCTGCTTCCTGAATTAATTCAATAATTTCTTTTTTAGCTTGAGCACTAGGTACCTGCGTTGAATCGAAGTATAAATCGTAAGATCTTAAATGGGAGATCCTTAGAAAAATAAAGGCTAGAGGAAAAGCAAGGAAAAAGTAAACAGAAGAAAAAGAAAGTCCTATTTTGAGAGCCTTTTCCGGTAGATGTGTACCTAATAATCTTGGTAGGTAATCCCCCAAAACAAAAGAGGCAAGGATTAAAATGAGAAGGCTTATAACTATCCATGATGCATTCAGGTAATGAGGCCTTTGGTGAAGGGAAGCAAAGAGGCTTGTCTGCAAAAGAAAAATGATGCCGCACGCTGTATAACCAAAACGCACTAAGTTCTGTGCACAAATTGCTGTGAAAAATAGGCTTTCGTATTCATGATGTGGAAAAAAAATATGATGAAAGGATCTGTACAAAAAAAAAGAATCCATCGCTTTGATTTGCTTTTGAGCATCTTTTTTATGCATACGACGGAAAGAGCTAATCACTGCTGTGAGAAGAAAAGATCCGATGAGGAAGAAAAGTGTTAAAAAGAACATCCAAATGAGAAACAACTATCTCTCCTTTATTATCTATTTAGGTAATAGTAACAGATTAAGTTTCTTTAAGTTAATCATGTGTTTTTTTTCTGCTTTTCGCATAATCAGCTTTTTCTTTCTTTCCGTATCCTCGTATCCCATCAAATGAAGCAGCCCATGCACAATATATAGAGTACATTCTTCGTAAGGATCGCCTAAATGTTTTTTAGCATATTCAAATGCAGTTTGAGGGCAAACAAAAATTTCTCCTAAAATTCTATATTTCTCCGGAGCTTCTCCATGATCATTCGTATCCATAGGGAAAGAGATACAGTCAGTTATCGAGGGATCATCAAAATATTGCTGATGTAGCTTAGAAATTACAAGAGGTGTTACAAAATATATAGATAGCTCATCACACCTTTGGTTTTCTAGCTTAATAACAGCATCAGCAATTTTTTTGACTAACCGAAGAGAAAAAGAAAAGTTTTTTTGCTTATTGTAGACGTGTATTTGCACAAAGATAATAAATGGGTTAAAAGCTAATTTGTTAACAGAAAGACCTATCGAATGCAAGGGAAAGAATAAAAAACTTTTAAAAGATGGAAAGCCAGGAGCCTGTAGGGGCTCCGTAACTCTTCTAAAGAACTGGTGTTTTAGGTAAACCTGTTATGCGAGTTTTCTTTTCCGCATCCCAGCGTCCTAATTTTTTTAATACATCGATTCTTTCAAATCTTTTTAAAACGTTACGTTTGGTGGCCCCTTTGTTGGCTTTTCCAAAGCTTGGATGTCTTGACATAACTCGATCCTTAGATTACTTAATTTTTGGAATAAAAGCTTGTTTGGCAATCATGCCTTCCAAAGCATTTGAGTGAGATTTAAATCCCTCTTTCAAATTTTCTTTACGGGGTCCAGTTTTTTTAGCAGGAGGGCTAGGCTTGCGGTGAGATTTGCTGCGTCTTTCTGCTTGTTTACTAATACGAACCATTTTATACTCCTAAAGTCATAAAGCAAGCTGATTATAAGGATTTAAGCCAATTGATGCAAGTAAAATGAAAATTTAGAGGGATGGAAAGCTTATAGACGATTATTTCACTTGATAATAAATGCAAAATTCAATTAAAATTTATTATAAATAATATAAGTGTCTAGACTAAATTAACCAAAATATAAAGATACATGAAAGGCCCTGTAGCGCGCGACAGTATAGGAAGGTGTACGCCAGGCAACGATCTCTATGCCATGATCCGTAATCCTACGGCAAGGGTAGCGCCCGTGGTAAAGCCGGTAGACACAATAAGATCTTCTCGTTTGCGTCTTGAAAGAGAAGCAACGGCTAAGATTGGCAAATTTATGCAGAATTTTCTAGTGGTTGCACGCGCAGGCAAATACATCTTTTTGGCATTCACTTTACCTCCTTATTTATTGCTATACGGATTACCTAAATGGATGGTTGAAAATACTGTCCCTCTTTTATTTTATTTCTCCTTAAAACCTTTCCAAATGATGCATCACAAGCTAAGGCACACACTTAAAAGCCATGAAACTAGCAAGAATGCTATTCATAATATGAAAAATCTTTTTTCGCATGCTTTTAAGCATACTATAGAATACATCCAATGGATTCAATCTACAAGCCAGGCTTTGTTTGTACATCTGAAACATTCTATGGTTGCTTTAAGCTATCGTTTATTGCACCCTTATTTGCCTATCATGCAAAGAAGCATTCAAACCGCGGAAACAGTTACAAAAATGCTTTTACAAAAGACTTATCAGCAAGGCGATAAGCAAGTAGAAATGGCTCGCCAATTTGCATCATTGATATGGAAAATAGTTAAAGAAGAGTTTTCTGGCTCTCTTAAACTCTATATCAATGATTTAAAGGTTAGATTTAATGCCTTTAAGAAATATTTAAAAAAGCAGATAGAAAAACCTCGTCTGGAAATTCAGAGGTTTAACGATAACCTAATCCATCAGTTTAAGCGCATCAATGAGACGCTACAAACTTTGGGACTAAAAATTTCTAAACATGTAGAAATAATGGCTTCAACTGTGGTCAATGTGACTCTTCCCTTTATTGGATGGGCTAGGCCTCAAATCCAGTGGAGCGTCAATCTTTTCCAAGCCGGCAGGGCAAAGTTAAACCACCATTTGACACACTTAAGTAATATTATTCAAAACTTAACCTTATCGGCTTTAAAAGCATCGCGTTTTAGCCAACATCTGATGGTAAATTGGGCAAAAGATGTTTTTAAAATAATAGTTCCTCGCTTTGTTAAGCAATTTTTTAATTCTAAAGGCGGGTTTAAGCAAAAAAGGCAACAAATGCTAGAATTTTTTTTAGGGAAAGTGAAAAAAATTCAGGGAGGGGCCAAACAATTGTTAAGTAGTGCTTTAGAAGCGTCTAAAAAAGGTTTGTTTAAGTTTTTGCAGAAATTTTACATGTTTATCTTCTTAATCGGTAAGCAGCTTAAAGAATTGCCCATGCGTCTTGCTAAAGCAATTTTCAGAGGTTATCTTTTTGCTTGCAATTCTTTTGTTCAGATCAATCATCTTATGCGCTGGTTTTTTATCTTAAATTACGTGCTCGTACGTTTAGCATGGCAAGAATTGCGTGAGATAGCAGGACGTATTTTCGAAAGTGATAGCTTTAAGAAAATTTAGTTTCTTAAAAAACATTATATTTATTCGGCTTCTGCTACTAAACTCCACCCTTCCTCCTAGGGGTTTACTTTTCAAAATTAATTTAATCTATTGATTTTTCAGTGTTTCAGCAAAATGGGCGGAATCATGGATAAAATATGAAGGCATGCTTGCTCTTTGGCTTTTTATTAGTAAGTAAGCAGATCTGCATAGGCTATTATTTATTCCTAATATCTCCTGCTTTGTGAAATTCTTCTTTTAGCATAAGCTTTAAACATCTATCAAATAACAAGTAGGGCTTTGACTTTTAAGAGGGTTGAAAATTTAATTCTATCCTTAGTGAAAGAAATGTCTAGAGCTTCTTAAGAAGCTTTAGCGATCATTCAGCAAATGGGGCAATTGAAATAGGAAGGAGTTCTTTCCTAGAAGCTTTAACGTCGGTCTAGCTTTAGCCAATCATACTTTTATCCCATTTTTTCCCTATTGTTATGGTATGCAAGCCCAATTTAAAGATGATATCCAATATATAAGCCCTCCTATAAGGCCAGAAGGGGAGGAGGCTTAAGTAGCTTCATAGAGAAATTTCAGAAAAGAGTATGTAACATCCACTTTTTTAAGTTATCGTTTTAGAAATTTGAATTGCTTATAGAAAGTTAGCAAAAATTTGTGCAAACTTTTTTGATTGCTATCTTGTACGGGTAGCTGAAAAAAAGAGCTTAATAAGTTTTCTTCAAGTACTATGAGTGTTGCATGTTAATGGGGCCATGAGCAACTTACGAAGCAGAGTTTAAGTTAATAATCAGTCATCTTTGCCTTCATAAGGGTTTAGGCATGCAATGAATAAAGCATTTAATCAATGCAGCATGCCCAGAGGGTGGTCATACAATTACAGCAACGATTCTTTTGGAAACAGACAAATGATTCATGTCTATCAGAAAATAGCTTTTATTAAGCAGACAGAGAGCTTAGCCATCCATCTACATATTACAGGACTAACTACTTAGCAAGGATTTTATATGAAAAAAATTGTTTCATTAATTGTAAACAGCGTAGCTATCTTTATTACTGCTAATCTTTTACCTGGCATTCGCCTTCCAAATTTTAGAAATGCTCTAGGTGTTGCTCTAGCCTTAGGGCTTATCAATACTTTTGTTCGCCCTCTTTTATTAATTTTAACTTTTCCTCTTACAATCTTAACATTAGGCTTATCCACCTTATTTGTTTCCGCTTTTTGCGTTATGTTAGCTTCTTGGATAGTTCCAGGGTTTTTTGTAAATGACGCGTTTTCGGCGCTAGCTTTTGCTGTGGTAGTGGCTATTATCAATACTTTTATTAGCTTTTTTATAAAAAAAGGGTAATGATTGGTTAGTTTTAAAAGAGACAACTTCACCTACTATCTATGAAAAACAAGAGAAGATAGATAAATGAAACCCTAAGCTGCGGGCTTCTTGATTGGATAGCCAAAAGAATTGTTTTCTATATTTGGTGATTTTTCTATGTGAAACATAGCTAGCTTTAAGGCATTTCCATAAGAAAAAGCGAATAATGTAGTGGATAAGGCTTCTTAAAATACTCTCTAAATAATTAGATAAAAATTTGACATGGGGATGAACAAGGCAATGAGCTCATATCTAATAGAGGCATGAATAAATTAACACGCTTTTAATCAGCCCTTTATGCAATCGTGTCTTTAAGGAGAGAGCGAGATTTCGAAGAGGAGCTCCTCTTAAACGGCTTGGGGGGAATCTATAAAATTGTTTCTTGCTTGGCTGGAAAAGGATTGATCAAGTTTGTTTACTGGCAAGAACTTGCCAACGCTCATAAAGTTTTTCCAACTCTGCTTGCACCTGATTTAATTCAATACAGCTTTTCTGTAGCAAGTTAGCATCCGAAGCACTTTCTATGTCTTCATGAAGTTTTTTTTCTTGACCCTCGTATTTAATGATGCTCGCTTCTATTTGCTCTAATTCATATTTTTCTTTGTAGGATAGTTTAGGTATTAAAGGCTCAGTTTTATCATGAGCTTTCTCAGCTGGCTTTTCTTTTTTAAGGCTATCGAGAGTATCAAATTTAGCTTTATATTTTTCCCATTGAGAATAGTCAGCAAAAAGCTGAATAGGCTCCTTTAACCCTAATCCTAAAACCACATTGCAAACTTTATCCATCATGTAGCGATCGTGTGTAATAAGAACTATCGCACCAGTAAATTCACATAGACTTTCTTCCAAGACTTCAAGAGTAGGTATATCCAAATCATTGGTAGGTTCATCGAGCAATAATATATCTGCCGGCTGTAGCATTAAACGAGCAATCAATATACGAGCATTCTCTCCCCCGGATAATTGGCTAATAGGTAAATCTAAACGATCAGGAGAAAATAAAAAGCGCTTGCTCCAAGAATTGACATGAATATGTTGTCCCCGATAACTTACATATTCTCCGTTGGTTGCTAGAGCTTCTCTCAAAGTAAGGTGAGCAGGCATCTGAGAACGGTGTTGGTCAAAATAGACAATACGCAAGCCTTCTGCCAATTTAATTGTTCCTGCATCCGGTGGTATCATTCCTGCAAACATCTTTAATAATGTTGTCTTGCCGGTTCCATTAGCTCCAATGATTCCTAGGCGCATTCCAGGAGAAAGAGTAAGATCTAACTTAGAAAATAACAATTTATTATCCACAGATTTGGAGAGGTTTTTGGTAACGAGCAGCTTTTGGGTTAAACGGTCAGTAGAAGTAAAATTAATATGAGAGCGTGTTTGCTTATTTCTTGTTTGAACATCTGCTAGCTCATCAATTAGCTTGCCTGCTTGTTGAATGCGAGCCTGGGCCTTAGTCGTGCGTGCTTTAGGAGATTGCTTTAGCCATTCCTGCTCATAACGTACTTTGGATGATAAAGATTTTTGGTACTGCGCCTGGCCACTTAAAAATTGTTCTCTCCTCAGTAGGAAGTCTTCATAATTGCCTACTGCCGTAAATAGCCCCTTGGGAAATTGAGCATTTAATTCAAACATGCGAGACGATATTTTGGCTAAAAAATATCTATCATGACTTATTACCATAAAGGTCAGATTTTCCTGCTGGAGCAATTTTTCAAGCCATTGAATGCCTTCTAGGTCTAAGTGGTTAGTAGGCTCGTCTAAAAGCAGTAATTGAGGATCGCAAATAAGCCCTTTGGCAATATCTAAGCGTTTTCTCCAACCTCCTGACAAAAGTTTAGCACTTTGTTGGATGTCTGGAAATCCAGTTTTACTCATAATAGATTCAATACGTATGGCTGCTTCATGAGGTGCTAAATGAGGATCATTAGAGCTTAAAGTTTCTCTTAGAATTTCATAAATTGATTGATCTGGATAAGAAGTCATTTGAGAGACATAAGCAATCCGTAAATTGCGTCTGATCGCTACTGTTCCTTCGTCGGCACTTTCTTTGCCAGCCAAAATTTTCATAAAGGTAGATTTTCCAGCCCCATTGGGCCCGATAATTCCAATTTTATCTCCTTGAAAAATGCCGGCGGAGATACCTTTAAATAAATGATGAGTGCCAAAGGATTTACTTATATTGTCACAGTTAATATAAACGGTATTGCTCACGAGATATCTGTAGATTTTTTTATGACAAGTGTAGCTGCTTGCTTAACACAAAACAAGCACTATTTAGATAAAAGCTAAAGTTAAAGCGCAAATGAAGTCAAAGCCTACTTAGGTTCTACTACAAAACTTTTGGTAAGCTTTAGGAAGCTTTTAAAATAGCTAATAAGAGGGTGTAGATTTTCAAGGTAGAGATAGCTTCCTCTAAAGGAGAGAAGCTGCAAAAGATATTATCTAGCTATCCAAAAAGGAGATTTATGCCCTAGCTTTTAGAAAGAAAGTGATTAAAAATGTTGAAGAATTACACGAGGCTGTGGATTAATGAATGAATAACATAATAATACGCCTTTAATCTATTCTTTATGCAGTCACATACTTTATAAAGCTCCTTTTGCTAAGCAGAGGGATATCTTTCAGAAGGTGGAGCATGCAAACTAAATTTTTTTAAAGTCTATAATGATAGAAATAGATAGGAAAAAGTAGCGTTTTGGCAAGCGGCTTTCATAAACATTTTCACTGTAACTTGCCTTGCGCAAGAGAAGATGCTAGATTTAGATAAAGATGCGAGATAAGGTATAGCTGCAAGAAATAGTTTTTGCTATATAACTTAAGTTGGCTCCTTCCAGTATTTTCTAGGGTACCTTAAGGCTTGGAAAGGTAGCATGAGGGGGTTAAGAAGGGCAACCTTCTTAAGGTCTTATAGGAACGGATGCTTTGCTTTATAGTTGATTGATAAAAAATCCCTTTCATTAGAATTTTAAAGTCAGTCTCTTAAAATTGATAGAGTTTTAAGAAATTAATTTAATGGATAGTTGCCAGAAGGCTCTGCTACTAAAAACTGCTTTTATTAGTTCCTTTATTTTAATATAGTTGTGGTTAATTTTAAAAACCTAAGCAAATTTTATGCTTTGGGGCTTAAGTAGCTTTATTAGGAAATCTTGTATGAAAACACAGACGATGGATGAAATTTTTTATCCAAGCTCCTCAGTTACCAAACAGTTATGGATTCCTTTATTCCAAGATAGTGTTTCGGCAGGTTTCCCTTCGCCAGCAGAAAATTATATAGAAAAGCGTTTGGATTTAAACGAGCTGGTGGTCAAGCATCCTGCAAGCACGTTTTTTGTACGGGTGCAAGGTGATTCTATGCGTGAAGCGGGGGTTTGTTCAGGAGATATTCTGGTGGTGGACCGAAGTTTAGCACCTTTAAGTGGCAAAATCATCGTAGCTATTGTAAATGGCGAATTTATGGTCAGACGCTATGTATTAGGGTCCCAAGGCATACAGCTAGTTTCAGCTCATCCATCCTCTTCGATTTTATACGTAAATGCTACTCTTGATTTTCAAGTATGGGGGGTGGTTACTTATGTCATCCATCGGCCGCAATAAACTTATGTATGCTTTGGTGGATTGTAATAATTTTTATGTTTCTTGTGAGAGAGTTTTCAATCCACATTTGATGGGAAAGCCGGTAGTAGTGCTCTCGAGCAATGATGGGTGTATTATAGCTCGTTCCAAAGAAGCTAAATTTTTAGGAATCTTAATGGGTGCTCCCGCTTTTGGGTATAGAGATTTATTTAGAAAATATGATGTAAAAGTTTTATCCTCTAATTATACTCTATATGGTGATATGTCTCATCGTGTGATGCGCACGTTGCAGCAATTTTCACCCGAAATAGATATATACTCTATCGATGAGGCTTTTTTAAGGGTAGATGCTGTAGATAAGGAAGCTTATTGCAGAGAAATTCAGCGCATCATCCTCCAACATACAGGGATACCCACATCTATTGGCCTAGCGCCTACCATGACTCTTGCTAAAATAGCCAATGATATGGCTAAAAGATATTCTGTTTGCCAAAATGTTTTTTCCATGGAAACTATGGAAGTGTGCGAAAAGGTGCTGAGCCAACTTTCTGTTGATGAGATTTGGGGGATTGGAAAGAAAATTTCCTCTTACCTCCATCGCCAGAATATACACACAGCCAGTGAGTTTAAAAATTCTGAGGACTTATGGATAAAAAAAAATCTTTCAGTCACAGGCTTACGAATAGCATGGGAACTGCGAGGAGTACCATGCCTATCTTTAAAAGAAGCTCCGGCATCTAAAAAATCCATCACTTGTTCACGCTCTTTTAGTAAAGCTGTTTCAGATTTAAATGAGTTGCTAGAAGCTATTTCAACGTATGTTTCCATAGCAGCTGAGAAATTGCGTAAACAGCAGAGCAAAGCTTCATTTATAGATGTGTTTTTGATGACTAATAAGCATCATCAGTCTCCTTACTATTACAATAACATGCAAATTACTTTACCTCAACCTAGCGACTATACACCCAAAATGATCACTTATGCTAAGGAAGGTGTAACTCGCCTATTTCGCGAAGGTTTTTTATATAAAAAGACAGGTTTGACTCTGGGAGGCCTAGTATCCAAAGGTGATTATCAACTTGACCTTTTTGAAGAAAATCATTTTAGCAATAAAAAAGAGCAAGTCTTAATAAATCTAATAGATCAATTAAATCATCAATATGGCCGCCGAGTAATAAAAATGGCTGCAGAAGGCATTAAGCAGCCATGGAAAGCTAGGCAAGAAAATTGCTCTCCTCGTTATACTACCTGCTGGCAAGATATCTTAACTATACAGATATAGAATCTATCTTTCATCAGTTTTATCTTTTCCTATTGAACTAATTCCTCTCTCTCTACTATTTTTATTTTTTTTCATTAACCAAAATCAAAGAGGAAAACTAATGTTGTCATACGAAGATGGATTTTTAATCGTATGCGGCCTTTTAGCCTTGTTCTACGGAATTTTGACAATACGTTCTGTCTTATTCCTAAGCACAGGTAATGAAAGGATGCAAGAAATAGCAGCAGCTATTCAAGAGGGGGCTCGTGCCTATTTAAATCGTCAATATCAAACGATTGGCCTAGTGGGAATCTTAGTATTTGCACTTTTAACCTGGTTATTGGGTTGGTATGTAAGCGTGGGCTTTTTAATTGGAGCTGTTTTATCTGGGCTAACAGGCTATATTGGCATGAATATCTCTGTGCGAGCAAATGTTCGTACTACAGAAGCTGCAAAGCAAGGTCTTCAGCAAGCCTTAAATGTATCCTTCAAATCGGGAGCCATTACGGGTCTTTTGGTGGTTGGCTTTGGTTTAATAGGGACCGCAGGATATTACATTTTTTTAAAAAATTCTACCATTCCTGCTCGTGAACTTCTTGAATCTCTCGTCGCTTTAGGTTTTGGTGCTTCCTTGATTTCCATTTTTGCTCGCTTAGGAGGAGGAATTTTTACTAAAGGAGCAGACGTCGGTGCAGACTTAGTAGGAAAAATTGAGGCAGGTATTCCAGAAGATGATCCCCGTAATCCAGCTGTTATTGCTGATAATGTAGGGGATAATGTAGGGGATTGTGCAGGAATGGCAGCAGACCTTTTTGAGACATATGTAGTGACCATCGTAGGGACTATGCTTCTTGCTGGCATGTTTTTTCAAGATATTATCTTAGAAAAAATGATGTATTATCCTTTAGCTATTTGCGCAGTTTGCGTAATAGCTTCTATTATCGGGACATTTTTCGTACGTCTTGGAACTACTCATGATATTATGAAAGCTCTTTATAAAGGATTTTTTGCTACCGCAGTCTTTTCTGCCATGGCTATTGCAGGGTTGACTCATTGGCTGCTAGGCTTTGATATTGCTTATCAAGCAAACAATCATGTTTTTAATGGATTTAATCTTTTTTGTTGTGCGCTTACTGGTCTGGTGGTAACAGGTCTACTTATGTGGATTACAGAATATTATACTTTGACAAAGTATAGGCCTGTGAAAAGTATTGCAGAAGCATCTACAACAGGACATGGCACGAATGTTATCCAAGGCTTAGCTGTCTCTTTAGAGGCTACAGCCCTTCCAGTCGTGGTAATTTGTGCTGGTATTCTCGTCTCCTACTTGAATGCAGGCTTATTTGGGATTGGGGTGGCAGCTACAAGTATGTTAGCCATAGCCGGAATGGTCGTTGCTTTGGATGCCTATGGTCCTGTGACAGATAATGCGGGAGGCATTGCAGAAATGAGTAATTTGCCAGAAGCTATTCGTAAAACTACAGATGCGCTTGATGCTGTGGGAAATACCACTAAAGCTGTAACAAAAGGTTATGCTATAGGTTCAGCTGGCTTTGCTGCACTTGTCCTTTTTGCCGCCTTTATACAAGACTTGGCTCACTATTTTCCTGAAAATATGGCGAGCTTCCATTTGCAAAACCCTTATACAGTAGTAGGTTTGTTTATCGGTGGCCTTCTTCCCTATCTATTCGGAGCTATGTGTATGATGGCTGTAGGCCGTGCAGCGGGCGCTGTAGTCGTAGAAGTACGCCGTCAATTCAAAGAGATCTCAGGAATTATGCAAGGAACTGCACGTCCGGATTATGGAAGAGCTGTCGACATGCTGACAAAAGCTGCAATCAAACAAATGATTGTTCCTTCCTTGCTGCCAGTATGCGCTCCTTTTCTAGTCTATTTTGTAATTCTATATGTTGCAGGGCAAAATGAAGCCTTTGTCACCCTAGGCGCAATGCTTCTTGGGGTAGTAGTGACAGGGCTTTTCGTAGGTTTATCTATGACCTCTGGTGGAGGCGCATGGGATAATGCTAAGAAGCTAATTGAAGAAGGAAATTATGGTGGAAAAGGTTCTCTTGCTCACCATGCTGCTATCACCGGGGATACTGTCGGCGATCCTTATAAAGACACGGCAGGTCCTGCAATTAATCCCATGATAAAAATTGTTAATATTGTCGCTCTTCTCTTGCTAGCTATTCTTGCAGCATGGAATTAACCATTTTTAATCTTTTTAGGATACCCCCTTTTATTAAAGGGGGGTTAATCTATTCTATGATTCATGCATCAAAATAGTATTGCAAATTATTTAATTAGTGGCTATTGTGCCATGGTCAACTACTGCTTTAGATTCAAACTCAAACGTTTGTGTGCTGAAATTTATTATAAATTGTATGATGGAGTAATAAATGATAAGTTGGCTTTTTTCCTTCTATGATTCTACTTATAGTTGTGCAGCTAGTTATGCAGCTGATTTCAGCAATTATGTAATGAGGATGAGGCTTTCTAGCTACTCTCTTGGTGCGCGGGTAGATAGGAGTGATGAAGCTTCAGAAAAAAATTCTGCAGGTTCCTTCGCTAAATCCAAATCTACAAGGTCCAAATCTCTACCCCCCTCGCGCCTCCATCGTCAAGATATTTCTCCTTCAGAAGTTTTATTATTAGGCGATGAAAGGGTTAATAAAATTGTCTATAGGATCCTTGAAGAATTGCATAATAACGTGAGAGTGGCGACGGGCCATCTAAAAGAGTATTCATTTCAGTCGATGTATGGAGCAAGAAGCAAAGATGAAGGACCTTTTCCTTTTGCAAATTTACATGAGCATACAGAGGGTGCTATACCACCCTGGGAGCTTGAAAAGTTAGTAAAAAAATATAATCTTTATTACGATGAAAACAAGAAGGTTTGGAGAAGGAAGAAGACGCCAACAAAAAATGGATTAGAAAGCCATGATATTACTAGACTTACCTGGCAAGAAATTGAAGAAAAGTATAGCATGCCGCTAGGTACATTTTTACACGAATTGTGCTGCGTGCCGGTTAACCAGCCCCTTCTTGAGCAATTATCTTTTAAGTTTAAAGAGGAATTTTTAAGTAGGAAATTTGATGCAACCTTTGGACCGATAGGCAGTATCTTAGATAGAATCCCTCTAAGTGAACAGCTTTTGATTATCTTATATCAAGCAGAGCTAAGCAATATTATTTATAATGAGCTCATGTTTGGCTTGTATGTAGTGCCTGTACCTAGCGTATTTATTGAAGAGGTGGAACTTCAAATTAAAGCTGATGAATATGAGCACATTGAAGAAATGCCCATTGATAAAATTGAGCAATTTATCGGATACCTTATTAACCCCAAACATACCCTAGATGTCTTACTAACGGATAGCGAAAAAAATAAGTTTAAAAGAAAGCTGCAAGGTAGGTGGAGAGATAAAGTAGGCCAAGATCCACAGAAAAAGATGGAGAATCTGGAAGAAGAGTGGAAAAGCTTGCTAAACATGACATACGTAGAAGCCTTCGAAAAAGTGATGAATGATGAGCTTGATCAAGCTGAACTAGATATTAATCAGCAGATTAATAGTCTATTAAAAAAACAGAAAATTAAACTGCGTCCGAATGTATTTGATGCCAGTAATCCCATTACTATTAAATTAATTTTTGAAGTTATGCGTCATTACTCGCTAGGTGAATTTTTTGCTTGGGCATTGGCAGCTTCGGCCTACATTGCAGCTGATGAAAAGGAACGAATAGTTGGCTTGACAGTGGATGGCCCTCAGAATACTGCCAATTCAATAAATAATTTTTATGATCAAATAGCTATTATTAAAGCCTTGCGTAAGCATTATCCTGCCGTTAAAGTTACCTATCATACTCTTGAATTTGCCAATTCGCATTATGATAGCATCCAAAAATATGTGAAAGATGAGCTTTCTAGTGTCTTAAAGGTATCTGAACGTATAGGGCATGGAACGATGATCGCGGATACAACAAATCTAATAAAAAATTTAAACCTTTTAAAAAGGAATAAATTGGTTGAAATATGTCTGACCACTGTACAAGCCACCACAGGTGTTAAAATAGAGGAAGTGCCTTTAAAAGCTTTCTTAGAACAAGGTATCGCCGTTAGCTTAAATACCGATGATCCTGCTATTGTAGACACTAACTTGCGGGAAGAATTAAGAAAAGCGATAAAATTAATAGGAATTTCTCCTGCAGACACCATTAACATGATGCGCAGTGCCATTCATTTTTCTTTCCTACCCGGTGAAAGCATTTATAATGCTGTGGAAGCAAGAACAAAGATCGATGGGCTGCTTGTAACCAAAATTTGGTACGATTTGAAGTTTCCCAGAGAACATGGTACTCGAGACCTAAGCAAAGTAAGTGCTAAAGAACTCAAGCTGTGGCAGCTGGAAGATGAATTACAAAGGTTCTGCCAATACATTTATAGTAATATGGACCCTTTATTTCAGCTGGGCTACATTAAAGAAGAGTCTCTTGATGATGAAGAAAGCTTTATTGAATAAACCTTTTAAAACAGCAGCTTGGCAACAAAGGGTAGAGGCCGTTGGCAAAACTTTTATAAAAAAGGCCATTTTGGTTAGTAGCTGCTTCAACAATAAGCTGTAGTTAAAAGGACTTAAAAATTAAGCGGCCTCCTAAATTATTAAAAGACCATGCATTGTAGGTTAATTTTATCAAAAGCTTCTGGTCTGCCTAACTTGCATCTAAGGAGTAAGAATCACTAAACATAAAATATTTCCCCACTTTGCAAGAAAATTTTGAAGCAAAGCTATGATTATCTTTTTGTTATTGTCTCGTCTGCTGCATTCAGTTTTTTAATTTCTTTATTCAAGCCAACCTTAGTAATTGTCAGTAATTCCCCCAAGCTCTTTGAATATTTCTTTTTGTACCCTCTATTTCAGCAGCTTTTTTTGCTAAATTGTGTCTAAACTAGGCAATGCTTAGCCAACAAGAGAGAGTATATTAGTAACCTCTAAAAAATTAACATTTTATGGCTTAAGCACTCTTACCATTTTATTGAATTTTACCTTAGGTCTTTTAGATGAAAGCACACCAGAATTAATCCTTAATTTAAACCCTAGAATGAGACATGATTTGACAGTTTTTCGTTCCCTTTAGCACAAATTAGATGATGAAGGAGATTAACTTGTGGAATGTGGGATTAACAAAGTTTAGATAAACTCTTTATGCCTACTCTGAAAGGTGATTAACCCTAGAAGCTGACTCTTTCCTTTTCTTAAGTGCTGCCCAAGGTTACTTTTAAAAGCCATCTAATCTGCTTTATAAGAAAAGCTTTAGAAAAGGCTAAAATCTAAGAAAGTTTTAAAGAGTAGACCAAGCTAAATTTCTTTGTTATGAAAAGCTTTTGTTATTCACGCCAAAGAGTTAAATGATAAGTAGTGCAAGCTTATTGGTTTAAAGGTCCGAGTGAATTACTCATGAAGGATTTGTCTTCCTTTTGCTAGCAACTTGCAAGGCGCATGTTAAAGTTATAAGGGGGTGCTAAAGACGATGTAGCCAAAATAATAGTGGAATAAAAAAAAGACTGTGATATACTAACTCTCACAGTTTAAGTCTTCTAAATAAGTGTTTGCCGTTTATAATATTTTCTAATTTGTTCTTTTAAGCTAATGATTTTACCTTTACCTATAAGGCAAAGAAAACTAGGTACCAAGGATAATTAAGAGAAAAGCTTACTAATTTTCAGAAGCTTAGGAAAAAAATAAAGAAAAAGGAAAATAGGAGTTGCGGAAATAATTCGATATTTTGTATGTTTACTGCTTCTTAAGTGAAAAGCTAAGAAG
>NZ_JAEMUE010000035.1:0-1885 GCF_018342435.1 Neochlamydia sp. AcF65 | reverse complement strand
AGGAAGACAATGTGCAGCTAAAGTTTGTTTCAACCTAAGAATGGTTATTCCTAACGCATTCTCTGTCCTTAAAAGGAGGTGATCCAGCCCCACCTTCCGGTAGGGCTACCTTGTTACGACTTCATCCCAGTCATCAGCCTCACCTTAGACGCCTCTCTCCTTGCGGTTGAGCCAGCGGCTTCGGGTAAAACCAACTCCCATGATGTGACGGGCGGTGTGTACAAGACCCGGGAACGTATTCACGGTGGTGTTGCTGACCCACCATTACTAGCAATTCCGTCTTCATGTAGTCGAGTTGCAGACTACAATCTGAACTGAGATCGGCTTTTAGGATTTGCTTCACCTCGCGGCTTCGCTGCCTTCTGTACCGACCATTGTAGCACGTGTGTAGCCCCAGACATAAGGGCCATGCGGACTTGACGTCATCCTCACCTTCCTCCTGGTTAACCCAGGCAGTCTCATTAGAGTTCCCACCCATAGTGTTGGCAACTAATGATAAGGGTTGCGCTCGTTGCTGGACTTAACCAAACACCTCACGGCACGAGCTGACGACAGCCATGCAGCACCTGTGCAGATGCCCCGAAGGGAAATTACATCTCTGTAACGATCATCTGCATGTCAAGCCTGGGTAAGGTTCTTCGCGTTGCATCGAATTAAACCACATGCTCCACTGCTTGTGCGGGTCCCCGTCAATTCTTTTGAGTTTCACCCTTGCGAGCGTACTCCTCAGGCGGTATACTTATCGCGTTAGCTTCGGCACAACCAGGGTTGATTCCGGTTACACCAAGTATACATCGTTTACGGCAAGGACTACCAGGGTATCTAATCCTGTTTGATCCCCTTGCTTTCGCGCCTCAGCGTCAGGTGTAAACTAGAAAATCGCCTTCGCCACTGGTGTTCTTCCACATATCTACGCATTTCACCGCTACTTGTGGAATTCCATTTTCTCCGTCTACCCTCAAGAAAGGAAGTTTCAAATGCTGTTCCGAGGTTGAGCCCCGGGATTTCACATCTGACTTTCCTTCCCGCCTACGCGCCCTTTACGCCCAATAAATCCGATTAATGCTTGCACCCTCCGTATTACCGCAGCTGCTGGCACGGAGTTAGCCGGTGCTTCTTTACCTGGTACGCTCAAGTTTTCTAGATGTTAGCTAGATCCCCTTGTTCCCAGGCGAAAGAGTTTTACGACCCGAAGGCCTTCATCACTCACACAGCGTCGCTTCGTCAGGCTTTCGCCCATTGCGAAAGATTCTCGACTGCAGCCTCCCGTAGGAGTCTGGGCAGTTCTCAGTCCCAGTGTTGGCGGTCAATCTCTCAATCCGCCTAGACGTCTTAGCCTTGGTAGGCCTTTACCCTACCAACTAGCTGATATCCCATGGGCCTCTCTTTAACCGCGAGGTCCGAAGATCCCCCACTTTAATGATTTCAAGATGCCTTGCTATCACCACATTCGGTATTAGCGATCGTTTCCAACCGTTATTCCCAAGTTAATGGTAAGTTACCCATGTATTACTAACCCTTCCGCCACTAAATGTATTGCTACATTTCGTTCGACTTGCATGCCTCATCCACGCTGTCAGCATTCAATCTGAACCAAGATCAAATTCTCAAGAAAAATATATTCTTTGAAAACTTGATAAATGATTTATTTATCTCTGATTCTATTCACGAGATTAAAAGTTACCTTTTAATCTTCGCACAAACTTTATGTTTGCTTGCACATTGTCTTTCTATCACTGTCAAATAGCTTTTTGCGTCACTCGTTGGTCACGCTTTTTTTGTTCTTCTTCTTAGCTTTTCACTTAAGAAGCAGTAAACATACAAAATATCGAATTATTTCCGCAACTCCTATTTTCCTTTTTCTTTATTTTTTTCCTAAGCTTCT
>NZ_JAEMUE010000034.1:0-39261 GCF_018342435.1 Neochlamydia sp. AcF65 | reverse complement strand
GCCAATTTTAATGAGCGACAGGGCTTCAAGCTTCGCGGCTTTTAAATTGAGTTTCCTTTATTTTTATCACAAATGTCAGATTAAGTCCTATCTATTACAACTCATAGAAAAGAGAGTTATTTGTCCATTAATATCACCAATTTCTCCATTAGGGAAATAAGTGGAAGCGATTTGATTGATTTTTTCTAAATCATTTTCTTGAGGTTGTGGTAAGCCTAAAGCAGTGCAAAAAACTCTTACATCTGCCAATTTGGATAATGCTCTTCCTTTCTCTTGTAAAGCTCTTCCTTTCTCCTGTAAAGCTCTTCCTCTTTCTACTTTCGCTTCTGCCTGAGCAAGCTTTATCTCCGCATCTTCACGTTCTTTATCTAATTGTTCTGAGGTAGCCTTCAACTGTTCTCTTCTAGCGGCTATTTCTACCCTTTTAGCAACTAACTCTGCTTTTTTTTCTGCAATTTGCCTAGCTTCTTCTTGTAGATGTGCTTTATAACTTTCTTTATTTTCCTCCACAAATTGTCTGAGATTTTGAGTAGCTTGTTCTTCAGCAAAAATTCTTAAATTGTTAACAGCGGCAGTATATTGAGCATACTGCGTGAATGCTTCTTTGAATTGTTTATACTCTGCTGAAGAAGTAGATATGGGAGTCATAAAATTTCCTTGGTTTAAAGTTTAGTGATTCAAAGAAGGGCTCGCGTTTATCGTCCTTGTTGCGTAAATGATCTAATAGCTCTCATCGCATAGACTATACCTTATCACTTAAGTTAGCACTCATTTTGCCCTTTGGATAGTCTGAGCTTGGTCATCTCTTTTATACCAAAGGCTTAGCCTAAAATTCTGCTTGCTGATAGGCTAGCTTGCTAGCGCTTATAAAGTTATGCTTCCTCTTTAAACTAAAGCTTTGTTATACGCCGATCAGTTAGGTATCCGATAGACGAGTTTTTTTTATAACCTGCCTAAAGTTTTTGGCTAGCAAACTAAGCTTTATAGCTCTTAAGCTTTAAAAAGCAATTTTATCGCGTATGCTTCTTATCATTTACGCAACAACGCCTCTATTCTTCTTCGATTTTAAAAATATAAGGTGTTTTAAATTCTAAAACGCTCTCTCACTTCGCTGGGAATCTCTGTCAATGGATTTTCGGTTAAATTAAGCCGTTGCAGCGAAGCAAGTTGGCTTATTTCAGCAGGAAAGGAGTTAAGCTTATTATGACTTAAGTCAAGTGATTGCAGCTCAGAAAGCTGAGAGATCCCTGTGGGAAGGATATTTAATTGGTTGTGACTTAAGCGAAGACTTTGCAGCTGGGAAAGCTGCCAAATTGCCGCAGTAAGCGTGGTTAAGAGATTTTCCTGTAAGTAGAGGCGTTGGAGCAAAGGAAGCTGGCCTATTTCTGTCGGAAGTTTGCTAAGATGGTTTCCAACTAAGTCAAGGATTTTCAGCTGAGAAAGGTTTCCAATTTCGCTAGGAAGAGCTGCAAGCTGATTTCTTCCTAAGTAAAGACGTTGCAATGATGTAAGCTGACCTATCCTTGCAGGAAGGTAAGTGAGCTGATTGTAGCTCAAAGCGAGTGTATGCAACTGAGAAAGCTGGCAGATAGCTGCAGGGAGAGAAGTAAGCTGATTATTACTTAAACCAAGCAATTGTAGCTGCGAAAGCTGGCCTATCTCGTCAGGAAGGGTGGTAAGTTGGTTTTGGTTTAATTCAAGCGTTTTCAACTGAGGGAGTAGCCCAATTTCTGGGGGCAAAAAAGTTAATCCTGATTTGCCTAAGTCCAGGTGGAGGAGGTTTTCACAATTCTCTCTCATCCATTCTTTTAAAAGTCTTCCTTGTTTTTTTATAGACAGAGTTTTGATTTCGTCTCGGTTTAAATATTCTTTACCCCCAGGTAATTTTTGCCAAAGTAAAAGACGATTAATATTAAGAATATAGGAAGAGCTACTCGAGAATGTAAGACGTTTATTCCTTATATTAAGATCCAAAGGAGAAAGAGATTGAGCTAAGGTCAAGATTTGCTTAAAGATATGATTTACTTTAAACTCAATGGAAAGGCTAGGCTCAATTTTGTAGATCCTATCTAAAATGCTGGCTTGCTCAGTAAAATTCCCATTTTCGTGAGGAAAATGAAAAGCGACTATCTCATTGTAGAGGGAAACAATAGCCTGAGGAGAATGATCTAGATTTTCTGTGCTAGAGTAGCGATTTAGGCAGCATTCCAGAAAAGCTTGTGCTTTCTCATATGTAGGGCTCAACTCTATAGCTTGCAATAAAGCCTCAATGGCTTTTGCATTATTTCCTTTTTCATACAGTTCTTTGCCGCGTAGGAAATGTTCTACGGCTTCTTCGCTAGGCTCTTGTTTAATTTCTTCTAAAGGGTGAGACTCGGCAGCTTCAGCCAATTGCCGGATAGTATAATTAGGTACATAGTTCTTAATGGGCTGCCTATCGAGCGGACAAATTGCCCTTTGAGCTAAGCACTGAATAATAGTATCTTCATTAAAAGTATGACCACAGGGAACTAAGGTAACCGCTTGTGTCATCAATTCTCTTGATACAGGATCTTCTATATTTTCTGAGACTAGGGTTCGAAAATTTGTTTGCGTGCTAGAAGTAGTGGCTGGAAGCATAATTCTCCTTGAGTTTTATATTTATTTATCAAATAGGTTGAAGCTAAGGGTACTTGTTTCTTATATTTGAGAAGATTTACTTCCATTCTTTTTTTTACAAGCCTTATTTGTAAAAACGTAAATATTTTTTATTAATCAAAGATTGACATAGTTTTTTTGTTGCATTGCCTTATTTTCATTCCCTACTTTCTTCCTTCATCTCAAGGTGTCCTGATGAGAATTATTTGAACAATACCTTGCCTAGCCTTCCTCTCAACTAATCAAGTACATAAGTGGCATTTCGTCTAGCATCGACCATCTTTTCTTGCAGATCTCTGGCTTGTTAGCAACAAAGTGTCTGATCAAAGCCATGTTTTCAGGACTAAAACCTGCATTATTTAAGCAAGTGCCTTTTTAAACCCTGTTCATTGTATAACAGGACTTTCTTCGCAATTTATTTCTTTAATTCCCAGTTAGAGATTGCTGCAATTGAGGTGAAACGAAGCGCAAATCTTTTTCCTCACCTCTCCTCCTTTGCCATCATGTTAAGAAAGAAGTCTTCAGATATAATTGCTCTATCGACGAGATAAGAATAAATAGCACTTAAATAATTCTGAGCTTGCTGGAGTTCTTTTTGGCTAAATAGAGAAAATTCTCGATGCATTAGGTCTAATAACTGAATTTGAAAATGAGCTATCCTACGCTTAGTTTCCTCATTTACCTGATGAAAAGCAATCGAGGTAGAATAATCATTAAGTGAGCTCCACAGGTAGGAAACAAGTTGAGAAAGAGACTCAAGAGGAAGCGGATGCGGCTCTCCATTTAATCCTCTATCTTTAAATAATATTTGAAGAGAGGACAAATGTTTTTCTTGCTGTAAGCAAACTTCTCTCTCTAGCAGCATTTTATCTTGCGAAAGATTTTCCTCTCTTGCTAATGAAAAAAGATAGGGATTTTCCAAAGGTTTTTTTAGCCCATTTGCCAGCACTAAGTCATATATATAAGTTTTTTTTATCCGTAGCCGTTCGGTTCGGTTTATCCAGCCACTATCCAAGTTTAGCGCAGTAAGCGATGTATTAGTAGTAAAAATTTGAGGCCAAGCGCTAATACCTAGATCGCCTATTACATTATCTGCCAGGTTTAGCTTAGTAAGAGTAGTATTATTCTGTAAAACTTTAGCTAGAGCAATAGACCCTGCATCACTTATCTCATTAATGCCTAGGTTTAAATTGGTAAGAGAGGTATTGGTTACCAACATTTGGGCTAATGCGATGGCACCTTGATCTTTTATTTTATTACAATCAAGCTTGAGTGTAGTGAGGGAAGCGTGATCTTGCAGAGAGTGGGCTAATGCGATGCCACCTTCCGAATGTATCCGGTTGCAAGTAAGGTTAAGGTAAGTAAGGGAAAAATTGCTTTTAAGGGCTTTGGCTAAAGCAATAGCTCCTTCATCATCTATCGTAAAATTCAAGCTAAGGTCTAGCTTACGGAGATAACGATTGTCTTTGAGGACCTTAGCTAAATCCTTAGCACCTTCCGGAGTTATCATATTATTTTTAAGAGTGAGGTGAGTAAGGGATGTGTTGGTTGTAAGGGCTTTAGCTAAAATTGTGATACCATGGTTGCCTGGCATACTATTATTAAGGGCAAGCTTGGTAAGCAAGCTGTTTGTTCCAAGCGCATTTACTAAAGCAGCCTGGAAATTCCAAAAAAGCTGGTCTAGAGAGTCAAAGGCCTGTAAAGAATTATCAAGCAAGGCTTTAAGCTGCTGCCTAAACTTTTCAGAAAATGTGTCTAGCTTATAGCGAATCAATAAGGGTTGTTGATAAATAAGTTCATGATAAGGTAAAGAAGAGATGTCGCAACCTTTTAAAGTTAAGCGCTTTAGATGAGGAAGGTTTATCGCAATTCTTCGGATAGTTTCGGCAGAAAGACCTGAACACCCTTCTAGCTCTAGCTCTTCCAAGCAAGGAGCTTTTAATTCGAAAGAAGTAAGAGCAGCATTGTCCTTCAGGGAGAGAAAGCGTAGCTTAGGGGCCTGTAGGCTAAAGGTTGAAAGTTTAAAACAGTAAGAAAGATTAAGATGGGTCAGGGTCGAGAGGTCTTTAGCTTTAAATTTATTTATCTTATAACATCCGCGCGCTTCGAGTAATCTAAGGCTAGGTGATGCCTTTATCAAAGCTATGAGTAGAGAGGATGTCAGCTCATTGCAATAATTTAAAAATAGAGAATAAAAAGAAGAGGATGTCATGGCTTTAAGCAGTACAAGCTCTTGTTTATGCTGAGAAATATTTATAAAAGCTAGTGTTGCTTCGCGGAGCTCATCTGTCAAAAGCTGTTGAAAAGGTTGAATATTTCCTATTTGGAGAGCATCGGCCACGTTTCTAAGATGACTGGGATGGCTTTGTTGAATTAGTGTTTCTAGCTCTTTTAAAGCCTCCTTGGGCAAATACCTTGCCTCGTTTGCTATTATATTTTCGGTTAGCATATTACAACTTTTCAAGATAAAACGGCTTGTACTGATTGTTACTAGCCCTTGAGGATTGACTTGATAAGATTTTCCTGCCCCTTTTAAAAAGCGGCTTAAAGGAGAAAGGAGAGCATCTGTTAGGAGATTGGCATAGTATCTTCCCAAAGGAGGGTCTAAGCGAATAAGTAGATCCAAAGGCGTTAAGCTCGAATTTTCCTGAAGAGCACATTGAAGACGTGTTAGCTTTTGATAAAGCTTGGCTACAGTCTTAGGAGGTAACAAGATAGAAATCACTACAGGATTTTGCTTATTGTAAGCATAAGTGAACTCTCGCTCTTTTTCATTAAAAAGTTCAGTATAACGGAGTTGTTGATATTCTAAATCTTTAAGCCAGCTTTGTAAAATTTCCAGAGGCTTAAGGTTTAAAAAATGTTCTCTTATTTGTGGATGAAGAGAAATGTTCATTTGGTTAAGACAAAATAGAATACATTTAACTTGTAGCTTCCCTTCCTGAGAAAAAGATGGAACCCAGGCGTGATCATTATCGATACAAACTAGTTGCTTTTTCTCTTCTCCTTGATAGTTGATAAATGTTTGTAAAATATAATTGTCAGGCTTACCATCTTCCGGATTAATTAACATGGCCATGATCATCATGTTTTGTAGGCGGTGGAGATCTAAATCCTCCAATGTGTTTCCATTTTGTAAAGCTTCCTGCAAATTTTGTCCCTCAATGGTTTGCGAGGCTAGAACGGCATAGGGTTTCCCTAAAATATCATAGCATTTAAAGAGTTCTGTTTGCGGAGTTCCATGTCGAACAATTAATTCATGCAGCCTGCCTACTGCATATTCTATGCCTGCCATTTCTGGATCTGGCTTAAAATGCATCTTTCTTTGAAGATAGCTGACTGCTACCACAGCTCTTCGGCCATAGGTATTGGATGTTTTTTCAAAGCGCCAGGCTTTATTTAACGATAGCTGTGCTATAACAGAAGGATGAAGTTGCACTTTACCTGCATTGATGCCTACCCATAAAAAACCTTCTTCCTTAGGGGGTAGAGTTAAAAGAGCTAGAGAGCGTAAATAAGCAAAGGAGGGTAGCTGGGCCTCTAAGAGATAGAGGGCTTGGCCTATTTGAGGATTGTGTGCATGCTTTTTAGCAAATTCCAGGATTTTAGCAGGATGAGCTTTACCACCCGCCCCCTTTTTAGCCAGTTCTGTAAATACAAATATTTTGTCTTGGCTCATAGCTTTTTCTAATGGCGTCTCCCCTTTACGTAAAAAATCGGGGTAGTCTAAATCGGCTCCCTTCTTAACTAGCTTAGCTAACAAGAGGGTAAAGCGATTAGGAGCATGAGAAGCACGATTAATCAGCGGAAAAAGAGGAGGAGAATAATCGTTATCCACAGCATTAAGATTGATATCTTTTTGCTCTAGCAAAAGATCAGCAATTATTGATAAATGCCTTTCTTCAATCTGCGGTGAAGTATAGGTGCGCATAAGCTTATGCAGGGCGGTTTGACCGGACTCATCGGCTTGATTAACCTGGGCCCCTTGCTGGAGAGCTAATTTCACTAAAGAAACATTCCCAAGATCGATGGCCATAAACAAAAGGTTTTGCTTTTGCATTAGTGAAAGAGGAAGAGGGATATAGAAAGAAAGAGCTGCCACCGCTTTGAGTAGATTAAGCAAAGAAGGAATACTAGCAGACCAGTCGAGAGATGTCAAAAACGCGCTGGCCTCCTCTTCTAAAGACACCTTGATGGATTGGAGGTCATGAGCAGATAAAGCAATCGGGCCTATAAGAGCTTCAGCTGTGGTTCGGTGACGATGCAAAGTTAATAGCGCATCTAGAGGATTAGCATGCCGTTGCATAAGAGCTTGATAGCAGGCAAAAGCTGTCGGCTCTAAGTTCTTAAAAAGTTCATAATGATTGATGGGGCTATGCCCAAGCATATCTTGAATAGTTTTTAATTTTTTATGAAGGTTTGAAAATAGCCCCTGAGGTAAGCATAGAGGGATATCAAGCTTTTTTTCTTGGCCTTCATCCCAGAGATCTTCTTGCAAAAGTTGTTTCTGAGTAATAAGTCGCTGATAGGCTTGATTTCTTTGATCTAACTGCTGAATCCATTTCAGCAGAAAATCGACTGGCTCTAAATTTACCATAAATTCTTTGACCGCTTGGGAGACAGGTTGATTCATGCATCCTTTAAGCAATAGCGGTAAGCATTTTAAGTGAATACCATGACCTTTATTTATTGGGGTAAGCGCAGGTTCGAAAGCACGATCATTATCAATGCAGACAAGCCTTAAACGCTTCACCTCCGTGCTTTCCCATTCGATTTCAGCAATATAGTTATCAGCTTTACCATCGTTAGGCAGGACTAAGAGGCTCGCAATGATTAAGCTGCTAAATGCTTCCTTATCTAACTTTCCAAGCAAAGGGGGGATGAGGCGAGACAGATCAGGTAAAGAATGATTAGGGAAAAGCTTAATGATCCAACGCAAAGCTAAAGGAAGATCAACCAAGTTTGCCAATGAAGCTTGCCAGGCCAATCGGGGATGTAACTTTAAGATCGCTAATAATTGCCCAAAATTACTTTCTCCCTTAACTTTTAAGTAATCTAGATAAAACATGCGTAAGCCCTGCTCTTCGGATCTTAGGCTAAACTCGCCGCTAGAAGAAAATTCTGCTAGACGTTGTTCATCGGGTAATTGTTCCATCCAAGCTTTATAGCTTTGAAAAAGTTCTATAGGTGTAGAAAAACAGGGCTGATGAGCAACCTCTAGCAGGTAATCCCAGCTTCTTATCAGCTCCTCGGAAGAAAGCTGGTGGTATAAGATGTCAAACATTTCTAGAACACTGATAAGGTCAGCTAGTAAAATAGCCGTAGGGCGGTGGACCCCACTAGAATGACCTACAGTATATCCCACTTGTAAGGTACGTGCTTCGCCATAACTTGATGTGCATAGCCGCTCTCTTAAGCCTGGATTTTCAGCAAAAATTTGGCGGCTACTTTTGCCTTGCCTAGATTGTTCGCGGAAAATTTTTTTTGCTTCTTGATCTGCAGACACATGCCAATTAGACGTTAAGACGTGAGAAATTTTAAGCAAGGCGGTGGGAGCCGCAATGAAAGGTCCCAATGAAAAAGCTTGGGTTAAAGAAGTAGCGGCGTATTCCCATGCAGGCCTTAGATAGTCAGAGACAAGCGCAGCGGTAGGATTAGCTTTACAATGCAGGCCTTCTAAAGAGGCGACTGCATGCCTACCATGCGTATTAGTGCGACAGGGTAATCCTAATTCATCAATAGAAAGCATTGCACGCGCTTTATCTATATCAAGGAGAAGAAAACCAACTGAATCTCCGCAAACTTGGGCTTTCAAAGCTAATAAAGCCTCTCGTTTCTCTAAGCTAGAAGCCTTTAAAAGCTGATTTATAAAATTACAATAATAGGTTTCCAGGATTTCCAGCTTGCCTATAAGGGAAGGAGTCGTAATTGAAGTTATAGTATCCGCTATTTTAGCTAAAACTCTGTGAAATGGTTGTAGAAGGGGATGCGAAGCCACGCTTACCCCCTGTTCGATTATCTCCTTCCTTTGTTCCTCTGTAACTATAAACCAAGGTAGCTTAAGATCGGGCAAAAGCGTAGCTAGTATGTTTTTTTCTTCAGAGGTATAAGAAGAAGACTCGGCGTAAAGGTGAGCTACAGTTTCTCCTAATAAGTCTTTTTCTCGACCTAAATACTTTATTAGACGTTTCTTCAAAAGACTTTCTTCGGGTGTACCTTTTGCATGCATGTAAGGCAATATGGGGCGGTGAAGGGAAGATAAAGAAGGGGTAGCCCTGCTCTCTTGCGCAAAAAGGGGAAGAGGGGTATTGCTGATAGGTTCTTCGGATTCTATTGCTGGCTCACGGTAAAAAATGTATGGCGAAGGGCCTAGCGGTGGGGTGATTTGCATATAAATCCTTTAACTATCTTGGAAGTTTGTTATTGTTATTAATCTTTTAAATGAAATAAGAAAAAACTGGCCGCTAATTTCTTTAGCGGGATGTTTAGATACCACTTCTGACAAGTTTCCTATAAGCTTAATATAGGTAGAGGCAATTGCTTTTAGCCAGCTTGAATGGCCAAGCAAGACACTCTGAATATCAATTAATTCCTTCCTAAAGATATAATTTAAGAGCGGTTGCTCTTGACTATCTCGCACGGTAATAGCAATCTTTGGGTAGATGGGTTAATACTAAAATTACGTTCATGTTACCTGGCAAAAGGGCAGAAGAGCTGTTTGGCAATTATTTTATTCATAAATTTAAGCACTAATATTGGTTTTGTTTTTTGAAGAGTAAATGAATAGCATTACTCCTATTTGGCAAGTTAATTGCTATTCGCCTATAATTCCTAAAAGTGAGGGACTAAAGCTTGCAAAGTATTTCTCATATTAAGATTTAAATTAAGGATCAACCTTTTTATCCTCTTTATGTATACATTTTATCAAGGGATGTATCCCATCAAAAATGTGGAGGGCTCTAGCGCATGGTAGGCATTTTTGTAGTCTTTCTAAATTGATTAGAAATGGGATAGGCAATCTTTCTAGTTATACGCTTCTAAGAATTTCTTTATGCAATCCTAAGTTGAATAAAAACCTATCTATCATGAAGATAGCTAGCTTCCAAAGGATTAGCCTTTTAATTATACAGGCGTACTTCCTTTAAGCGGTATCCTTGGAGCAAATGGTGTTGAGCAGCGTTACAAACTGGCAAGCAAAGATATGGGATCACGGATGGCTGAAGCTATAATTCTTTGCTCATATTAGAAAAAATCGAAGAAGGTAAAAAATAGTAAATTTCTTAAAAAGTGAGAATCGTCTTTTGCAGCCGTTTATAATTGGTAAGTGGCCCTTGGGTATACTAGGCCTTAAATGCGATTCTAAAGACATCCGCAAAGTCAAAAGCCTCCGCGAATAGCTATTTTTTTCTATTTGATGGGTTTTTTGATTTTCATTAGCTCTTCATCCTCTAAAAATTTAAACACGTCTACCTCCCGGGCCGCTTACTATAAAAGTTTAACAAATTATCTTTTGGAAGAAGATTTTAAGCTAACTCGTTAATGATGAGAATAAGCTTTCCGTTTCTTTGTAAGCTTAGAAAACTTTTGCTCATCATAGCAGATTTTATTTTAGGAATCGTAGATTAACAATAGGAATTATACCAATCCAAAGACTTTAACTTGATCGCGTGTTGGTGAAGAAAGGAGGGGAAAGGAAAAATACTCCTGCCTCCTCCTTAACTTCTTAAGAGAAAATATTAATTAAAAGATATTATTTCTTGGGTGCTACATACATTATTTTAAATGTTCGGCCTTCTTTAGGGCAAACTGCATCCAGCTGCTGCTCCAAGGTATCTTTAATACGAGCGTCAAAGCCTAAAAATTTGACACGGCATCCAGGCTTTTGTAAAAATTCTACTAGGTTTTTAGGATCATGAACAATACGGATAGGAGTAAAATTAAGCTTGTTGGTAGTGCTTCCTGTTTCAGAAATAAATTTTTCAATAGGACTTATAGAAAAAAGAGTTATTTGCCCATTAATATCACCAATTTCTCCATTAGGAAAATAAGTTGATGCGATTTGATTGATTCTTTCTAAATCATTTTCTTGAGGTTGTGGTAAGCCTAAAGCCGTACAAAAAACCCTTACATCTGCCAACTTCGACAATGCTCTTCCTCTTTCTTGTAATGCTCTACCTCTTTCTACTTTTGCTTCTGCCTGAGCAAGCTTTATTTCCGCATCTTCACGTTCTTTATCTAATTGTTCTGCTGTAGCCTTCAACTGTTCTCTTCTAGCAGCTAACTCTTCTTTTCTAGCAGCTATATCTACCTTCTTAGCGGCTAACTCTGCTTTTTTTTCTGCGATTTGCTTAGCTTCTTCTTGTAGATGTGCTTTATAAATTTCTTTGTTTTCTTCAACAAAAATTCTTAAATTGTTAACTGCCGCGGTATATTGAGCATATTGCGTAAATGCTTCTTTGAATTGTTTATATTCTGATGAAGAAGTGGATATGGGAGTCATAAAATTTCCTTGGTTTAAAGTTTAGCGATTCAAAGAAAGACTATAGTAACTCTCTATATTTCTTACAAATTCTTTATTGAATCTTTAAGAGAAATTTAAAAAGGAAGTTAAAAAAAACTCTCCAATTTTCTTGTAATCATAGAATTTTAATAATTTCTTTGTTTTTCAAAAAAATAATATTATTTATTGCTTATCAAAATAAGCCTAAAGTATAATAAAAATAGTAAAGATTATTCCTAGGAGACCTGTATGAGTAGTATGAATTTTACCAATCATCAAGGATCTTATTTCAATCATTTCTCTTCCCAATCTTATTCTAGTTTATCTCAGTTGAATGAAAGCAAAATAGAAAGCAATAAAGTGGGAAAAAATACTCTTCTACAGAGCAGCGCTATCACTGAGGAGACTAAAAGGCAAGATTATCTCCACGCTATAGAAGGCATACAATCAATTGCTTATGATAACGATGTAATTAAGGTGCAAGAGAATTTAACTCCTAGTTTTAATCAATCCTTCGAATCGAAAAGAGATTTTGTAGCAGAAGCAAAAGCTGTAGAAATTACTAAGGCTCTTGAATTGGCTTCTAATACTTTTGAAGAATTAGAGGAACCCTCTTTCGAATTGGAAGATTGGGGTACGATAAAAGAAGAAGGCGAAGAAATTCACTTTAAAGGTCAGGAGAATGAGATAGAAGGTTCATTAGAAGCATATCTACAAGTAAAACGTATTGTAGGTACAGACGAGGAAAAGAAAATCGTTGCACTAGAAGAAGTAGAAGTGAATGGCGAGGAAGTAAAAGCAAATACCGAAGAAGTCAAAATAATTGAAAAAGCAAAAATAACAGAACATCAAGAAGCTAAGAATGTTGGCAAACAAGCGATTGTAGAAAAATCCATAGAAAACACCCATGTTAGCGAGTTAGTTGAAGTAACAGAGGATGTAGTTGAAAAGCATAGATCGAACATTATTAAAGCAGACATTCCTGCTGCAGAAAAGCATAATAGAAAAGCTGACTTAAAAGCTGTACAAGAGCTTAAAGGTCTACTTCCCGATCTGCACTCTCATTTAGCCGATAAATTTGTTAAAGTAGGGGATCAGTATGTAGATGCTAAGGAGGCAGCAGAAAAGTTCCTTAGCCAAAATAAGTTGAGCCATAAAGAACACCGTAGCTTTATAGATAAATTCTTGCGGGAAAATACTTTCCACAAGTTTGTTGATGGAAAAGCGGTTGAACTTAGTCCTGAAGAATTAGAAGTTTTTAAGCAAAAGTTTACCCAGTATGCCACTTACATTTTAGCTGTTAACAATTTAACTATCTTTGCGCAAGAACAAGATAACAAAGTTGAGCAAGACCGGGAAAATCTACCTGTTACTCATTCTAAGCAAAATACCGAGATTTCTTCTAAAACTGCAAATGTAGCGACTAAAAGGGAGATCGATCCTCAAAAAGTGAAAGCCTTTATCATCCAAGAAAGTACTCGCGACTTTGTAAGGCGCATGAGAAGCATTACAGAGAAGGCTATCCAAGAATATAGAAATAGGTTATATGACCAACATCAACAAGAGATAAGAGATTACGCCAAACAGCTTATTCTAGAAAGAGAGATTATCAAAAAAGAGCAGACACGTTTCGATTTGTTGCGCCTCCAGCAAAAGATGCAAGAGCAGCATGAGGAAATCCTAAATAAATCTGTCGAGGTTCTTGTTAATTTAGCAGAGCCTCTACCCTCATCTACTAAGGAAGAGCTAAAAGTTGTGGAAAAGCAAGCTGAAGAGATCCTACCTGGTATTAAATTACGCAAATGGGGAGCAGAACATCAAGTAGAAATAGCCACAAGGCTTATTCCTCCTCTGGTCTCTAGAAGAATAAAAACAAATGCATGGGTTTAATTTTAAGAAGATAGGTTATATATTCCTCTTAGGTTAAAGGAGAGCATATATTGCCTTTTCTCTCCCTCGTCATGCCTGCTTTCTTCTATGGTTTACATTAGCAAATTATTCAAATTTATGATGTATATGAGAGGAGTATCTTTAAGATTTTATAGTAATTTCTAAAGAAATCAATGGGTGGTTGGAGGCTTTATCTATAGAATTACGAGCCAATGATAATGAAGATTCTTTTTCTTCTGTGTTATGGAACGATCATACAAAGCTAAGTGTTTCTTTTAATAGCTTAGAAAGAGCCCTTCCACGTATGCCTCAAATTTTCTCCTTAATACAGTCATAGAAATAACTATGTATAAATCATCTTTGATGGCTATTGAGTGTGAAATAGAAGGTAAGTTTTTATCGCCTTTTAATAACTTTAAGCGTTTATTGCCTATTTTAAGAGTTATCTGAGCTGATGGGTACGAGTTAAATAATCGATGCTAGCTCTATGAGCTATAGTTTGTCTAACCTATAATCTTACGCACAGGGTTTTGAATTCAAAAAAGATTGTAAAAATATTCTATCAAAATAATGCCTGCCTGCAGGTGTTTTTATCGCAGCATACTCATTCTTCTGCCGTTCTAAAATTAAAATAAATCATAGGCTTTTTAACTAAGGCCTCACATGGATGTAACAAGTATATGCGCATCTAAGAGATCTAAAAATGAGCAAGAAGGGTAATTGATTGAACCTGCAATCATAGGATAAAAGCTGGCTAAATACTAAGTAAGCTTTACAGGAAGATGTCTCCATGCCACTTTCTATGATTTTAATAAATAATTATTCTCATCAAATTTTTTACTGGCGTTTTTATAAATTTTCAGTATTGTCTAGAAAAAACAATTTTATTTTTGCCATTTAGCTGCAAGCATACTTTGGTCAAAAATTATAACTAGCTAAAAAATGGATAACCATATGAATCAGCTTTCATCAGACTCTCTTCGTATACATTCCTTAATATTTCCCGCATTTGAGAAAAAAGAAGAACATGCTAGCTATCCTACAAGACGTACTACGGTCTATGAAGAGATTAGTTTAAAGATATTTAAGGGATTAGAGTTCCAAGATTTGTGCCAAGCTAAACTCATATGTAGAGAATGGAAGCAGTTAATTGAAAGCAGTCCTTTAGCAGAAGACATCTACAGGATAGGTTTAAAACTCGCTATTCAAAAGAACAACCCTATGTGCGAAAAAGTTTGCGCAAAAAAGCTATTCCAAGAAGCATATTGCATAGAAAAACTAGGAGATATTTATCAGGAGAAAGGTACATCCGAAACATTGCTTCAAGCCGCTGGGCTTTACAATTATGCGTTACAAATTGTTTCTGATGACAAAAAGAAATTTTTTGAAGAAAGGCTTTTGAAAGCTCAACATTTACTTATAAATCTGTGCCAGGGAAAAGTTTTAGATAATAATAGAATAAGAAACGAATTTGAGGGCAATCGCCAAGCATTAAAATCTCTTAGAAGGAGAATAAATAAAAACATTTTGAGATTACCTGAATCTCCTTCTCCTCAACAAGTTAGGGAGCTTTATGGCCGTATTGCAGATCGTATGAAATTTTTTTTTAGCTCTCTAGTTAATCAGGCAATTGATGTATTAGGGCCGGCACCTTGTAAATATTCTATGATAGGTTTTGGTTCCTTAGCTAGGGAAGAGATGACTCCTTATTCCGATCTAGAATTTGGCATTCTTATAAAAGAAGATAACGACGCAAATAAGAAGTATTTTAGGAATCTTACGAATCTAATTCACTTAAAAGTTATTAACTTAGGAGAAACCATCCTTCCTGCTTTGAATATTCCTTGCTTACAAACTATAGGTTTTTTTGATGGTATTACACCACGAGGCTTTGCCTTCGATGGAGCAGGGGTAGAAGGGAAAGGCTGTAAAACTCCTTTCGGCAATGATGGTAAGACGTTTGAGCTTATCCAAACTCCTGGAAAGATGGCTCAATATATTGCTAAAGATGAAAAAGGCCAATGGTGGCATAATAAAGAGCCTCATCTTCCTATGGAGCTTTTAACCTTTACTCATTTGCTAGGTAACTTTGAGTTAACCCGGGAATACGGTGAAAAACTTCAAGAAAAGCTTAATGTTACTAATCAAGAAGAATTCAACCTTCGGCAATACTTAGCTAAGCAGCATCTTGTACTAGCTGATATGGAAGCTTTTGATCCGAGAATGGGCGATTTAAGTAGACAGGGCATGCTCTTTAAAGTTAAAAATGATCTTTATCGGTTTCCTCATTTAGCTTTAGACCGGCTAGCCCTATTCAAAAAGATAGGAGCCTCTAGTAGTTTTGCTAGAATTGATGAACTGAACAAGCTAGGAGTTATAAAAAATAGCGCGGCTGTAAGATTGAATGAATGGATGAGTATAGCGTTATTTATGCGCCTTAAAACTTACTCGCATTATCAAGCGCAGCAAGAGATGATGAATCCGCTAATTAAACCCTTCAGGTTTGAGGAGCCAGAACTTATTAAGCAGCAGTTTGCTTTAGACCATGAATCCCTGGAAAAGTTAAAAAAAATTTACCGCATCTTTATTCCTTTTTACCAAGCTATGCAAGATTTTTTAGCAGGCCGTGAAGAAACCCTCAAATTATCAGATTTAGAGGATAACTCGCCTCAGACGCATGGTGATATAGCGCTAAGGCTTTTTCAACAAGAAGAAGCAATGAGATGTTATATATTAGCAAAACAGAAAAATCCACAAAATTCTCAGATTCTGAGTGCACTTGGAATAATTTACTTAGCTCAAGGGAATATAGAAAAGGCGGCTAAGTACGGTAAGAAAGCTCTAGCTATCAGTCTTGAGCTTTTTAGTGAAAATCATCCTACCTTAGCAGGAGTCTATATCAATCTAGCGAAGATTTATCACGATAAATCCAAGTTAGGCAAGGCTGTTAAGTATGGTGAAAAAGCGCTCGCTATCGCTCAAAAACTTTTGGGTGACACCCATTCAAGTATACCGATAATTTATAATAACTTAGCACAGATTTATCAAAAGCAAGGCAATTTTAAGCTAGCGGCCGATTATACTAGAAAAGCTCACAATATAACCTTTAAGCTTTTTGAAGAATATTATCCCACTATGGAAACTTATCACTTCCACCTAGGGCACATGTATAAAGATCAGGGTAATCTAGATAAAGCGACCGAACATGCTAACAAGGCAGTTGCCATCGCACTTAGGATATATGGAGAAAATCATCCTACTGCGGCTTTAGCTTACAATAATTTAGGCCAGATCTATAATGATCAAGGTAATCTAGTGCAGGCTGCTGAGCATATCGATAAAGCACTTACTGTTGGTCTCAAGGTTTTGGGAAAAAATCATCCTACTGTAGGAGCTTTTTATAGTAGCCGTGGGAAAATCTATTACGAACAAGGAAATTTAAAAGAGGCTATAGAGCATAACGAAAAAGGGCTTTCTATTTATCTTAAACTTTTTGGTGAAGATCATCTCGAGGTTGCAAAAGCTTATAACAGCCTTGGACTAATCTATAAAGATCAAGGTAACCTAGAAAAGGCAGCAGAGTATAGTAATAAAGCACTTACTATTGGGTCTGGGTTGTTTGGCAAAGATCATCCCACGGTAGCGATAGCTTACAACACCTTAGGGCAAATTTGCCAAAAACAACGCAAATTACCAGAAGCTGCTCTGCATACCAAGCAAGCGCTCGATATTTTCCATAGGCTTTTTGGTGAAAATTCTCCCAGTGTCGCAAAAATTTACAACAATCTAGGAACAATTTACCAAGATCAAAACAATTTAGACGAGGCGGCTGAGTATAGTAATAAAGCTCTTGCCATAAGCCTGAAGCTTTTTGGAGAAAATCATTCTGATATAGCATCTATTTACGGCAACCTGGGACTAATTTACAAAGAGCAAGGAAGTTTGGAAAAAGCGGCTGAGTATGCTCAAAAAGCTCTCGCCCTCGACATTAAGCTTTTTGGGGAAAATCATCCTAATGTGGCAATAGATTACCATAACTTAGGGCTAATCTACAAAGAGCAAGGAAGTCTGGAAAAAGCGGCTGAGTATATTAATAAAGCCCTTAGAATTAGCATTAGAGCGTATGGTATCTATCATCCCACGGTAACAGCCATTAATGCAGCTCTTAAAAGCTTAAATGCGTCTTTATCTAGAAAATTATGAGAAATATGATTTTTAATGAGGCTCAATCTTTGCATATCAAAATCGGATAAATTGCATATTACCATATTATATTTTGATTATCTAAAAGTGCACTCTTGTCTACTTAAAAGGCCATACACGAAGCCCCTAATATAAAGTAAGTTACATCTTCCTTAACTTGCTTCATACTAGGGTTAGTTTTAACATTCTAGAAGCGGTAAAGCTGCTGCAGGCGAGCAATACGATCATCTAAAGGAGGATGGGAAGCAAACCATTGCATGAAGCCTTTTTTAGTCCCTGAGATTTTAAAAGCGTTGATCGCTTCTTGGTTTTGATTAGGATCTTTAACTTCAAAGTTACTTTTCAAAGCTTGTAAGGCAGCAATCATAGAAGAAGCACCTACTAAGCGTGCACTTCCTGCATCTGCTCTATATTCGCGATAGCGAGAAAAGCTTGCGACTACTAGGCTGCCTAAAATCATAAAAACAATTTCTAAGCCAAAAACAATCATTTGGTACATAAAAGGAGAAGGTTCTTCGTCACGTTCTTTAGAGAAAGTTTTGCTAATACCATAAGCTACTATCCTTGCAAGGAACATTACAAAAGCATTAATGACTCCTTGTAATAAGGTCATGGTTACCATATCACCGTTAGCTATATGAGTAATTTCATGACCGATGACCGCATCCACTTCATTTTTTTCCATCCGCTCTATTAAGCCTGAAGAAACGGCTACTAAGGAATTAGAACGAGAAGGCCCTGTAGCAAAGGCATTAAGTTCAGGAGAATAATAAATACCTACTTCTGGCATTTTAGGTAATCCTGCTTTTTTTGCTAGCTGATAGACTGTCTCAAGTACCGCACGTTTTTGTAAGTCGGGGGTATCTGGATCGATCATTTCTAATCCGACCATCCATTTGGCCATTACCTTGGACAAGAGTAGAGAAATAACCGCTCCTCCCATTCCCCATAATAAACAGAAAATGGCCAAAGAAGGTAAATTGATCCCTTTCTTCATCAAGAAAGGCTGTAGATTAAAAAAGTAGGTAATGAATGAAATGAAGGCGACAACTAGAAAGTTAACAACGAGGAAAAGAATAATACGTTTAGCTAAGGCCATAAATAGACTCCCATTTTATCAGACGTTCAACGTAATCTTACAATTTAAAGGTTTTAATTGTGAATGGATTTCTGCTTGCGAAGGGCAACTCTTAAGAAGCAAGCTTCCTTGACTAGAAGGTAGCTATTCAGGTTGTTGTATTTCAAACTTCTTGTAGGCGTTAACTTCGCTATTTAAAACTTCTTTAATTGTTAATTACCCAATGCAAGAGCGAATAATTTTCTCATCATTATTTTTCACTTATTTTCTTATGCATAAGTATGTAATATTCTTAGCCTCTCTTTATTTTAAGCAATTTGGTGAGCATTTTATCCTACTAAAAGTCTTATCTTCTAACTTCTTTTGTAAGTTGTCGTTAGTAAGGAAAAAACCCCTGTTGGTAACTTTCTTGGAAGTAACCTACAGGGTGTTTTTAGATAGGAGGTGATGGATTCTCATTTGAGAAGGGTTAATTCTTTAGTTCTATCAGTCTAACGTGCCTTTATTTATGCATCAAGAAAATGTGTTACTCAATTTTTTTTAAACACTGGATAATATCTTTTATCTTTGCCAATATGTGTACAGCCCCTCTAAAGTTTGCCTGCTCCATTTCATATGCAAAAGCTCGCACAATATAAAAAATTTTTTGTAGGGCTAAATCCAATAAAAACAAGATTTTAAGAGTGTTAGATCCAAGTTTCTTTATTTTTGGAAGAGTTTAAATGTTGATGCCAGGCTAAAGCTCCAGCGCCTATAGTGCCGGCATCTTCAGTGAAAGTGGCAGGTAAAATTTCAAGTGTGGAAGTGGCTGCTTTTAATGAATAATTTTTAACTCTCTTTTTTATATAATCCACAGCTTCAGGTAACCCCTGGATAATCCCGCCTCCTAAAATTAACCTTTCAGGATTAAAAACATTAATCATATTGCTACAGCCAATCGTTAAAGCTTCCATGACTTCATTTAGAATTTTGCCTGCCAGGATATTACCTTCCTTGTAGGCTTGAATGACAAGCTTTGCCGAGATCGTGGAAATATCTCCAGCGGTAAGATCTAATAAAGCTTTTCCTTGGGAAGGATTTTTGTATACCAATTCTTTAGCTTTTTTGGCTATCGCCCATCCTGAGGCCATCGCCTCGAAACATCCATGGCTTCCACAGGTGCAAGGCGGACCATTCATTTGAATAATCATGTGACCTAATTCGCCCGCACAGTTAGTGTAGCCAGGCATAACTTTGCCTTCATTGACGATACCACCGCCAATTCCTGTGCCGACAAATACACACACAATATTATTGCTGCCTTTTCCTGCACCATTTAACCACTCTCCCCAGGTAGCTGCACGTCCATCATTGGTAATAGTTACAGGCAAGGAAGTTACCTCTTCAATCTTTTTCTTTAAAGAAATGTTATGCCAATTTAAATTGGGAGCAAAAACGATGGACCCATCCTTAGCGCTGACCTGCCCCGGTACACCAATTCCAATCCCGCAGATAAAACTTTTTCCCAAATTATGAAATTCTTGAATCGTTTGAATGATCTCCTGTTCAATCACTTCTTGCTGGCGACTAGCATGGGTGGAAATTCTTTTTTTTTGATGAATAGTGCCATAACGATCGACCAAGCCTATTTCAATCTTAGTGCCTCCAATATCCATCCCAATTGCATATTTTTTTGCCATGCAGTTAGTCTCCTACTTTAAAAGTTGGATATAGCTAAATAGTAATTATAAATAAACAAAGTTATTGGCAATTTTACCAGCTATCCTTACATGTTACAAAAAGTCGCCTAATCTGATCCAAATATAAGAACGATAATTAAGAAAGAGAATTTGACTTCAGCTGTTTGCCTAAGCTATCCTGCCGTCTGTAGAGAAAAAAGTAAGGTTAGACAGCCTAGGGGGAACGAGAAATTTTTTATGAAAACATTAATAGTAAGACCTTCATCTCTTTCAGGTGAAATTCAAATTCCTTCTTCTAAGTCACAAACACATCGGGCCATTTTATTAGGAGCCTTAGGAAAAAATATTTCTCTTGTCCACCATTATCTAAATTCTCCCGATTGCCTGGCCATGATGGAAGCTTGTCGTTATCTGAGAGCTAAAATTACTGTCCAAGACGATCATCTACAGATTGAAGGTATCGGGGGAAAAATTAAGGGAGCAGAAAATGTGATTAATGCCCATAATTCTGGCATAATCTTACGCTTTATTTCTGCCATTGCTGCTTTAGGCACGCATCCTATTGTAATTACAGGAGATGAATCAATCCGGCATCAACGGCCTATGCATGTCCTTCTTAAAACTTTAGAGCAATTGGGAGTACAAGCGATCTCTACACGAGGAGATGGATTTGCACCTGTAATTATAAAAGGGCCTTTAAGGCCAGGTCAGTGTGTTATAGAAGATGGCTCTGACTCTCAAAATATCTCTTCTTTGCTAATGGCGGCTATCTTCTTAAAAGGTACTTTAGAGTTAGAGGTGCATCAGACCGGCGAAAAACCTTGGATTGATTTAACTCTGGATTGGCTTAAAAGATTAAAAGTGCCTTATGAAAACCATGGCTATAAAAATTTTAAAGTTCAGGGAATAGGTAGCTATGATGGCTTTGAATATGCAGTGCCAGGAGATTGGAGCTCTGCTGCTTTTCCTATAGCTGCTGCTATCGTTACTCAGTCGGAAGTTGTGCTTAATAACCTTTCCATGCATGATCTGCAAGGGGATAAAGCTATTGTCAATATTTTTAAGCAAATGGGTGCTGGCATAGAGATTAATGAGCAGGCCCACAGCATACATGTCTATCCAAGAGCACCTTTAAAAGGAATGACTGTAGATATCAATGATTGCATAGATGCTCTTCCTATCCTTGCTGTCGTGGCCTGTTACGCAGAAGGCCAGACCTCAATTATAAATGCAGCGGTAGCACGCCAGAAAGAATGTGATCGCATAGCTTGTATAGCCAAAGAGTTAAATAAAATGGGGGCTCATATTCAAGAGTCTCACTCGGGCCTTTGTATTACAGGAAATCCATTAAAAGGAGCCTCTCTTTTCTCTCATAAAGATCATCGCCTAGCGATGGCTTTAGCGATAGCAGCTATGGGTGCAAAAGGCAAAACCGCTATTCATCATTCTAACTGTATTGAAAAAACATACCCAACTTTTGTGCAAGATTTTAAGCGCTTAGGTGCTAATATAGAAGAAGTTTAAAAGTAGCTTTTAAGGAAAATCTTCTTACTGATTAATCTTTTATCGTATGGATGGGAAATTTTTAACATGAATATTATTTTAGCAGGACCGCCGCTGACTGGAAAAACAACATTAGGTAAGCAAGTAGCTTGTAAATTTGGTTGGCCATTCATTGATACCGATAGATTAGTTGAAAAATGTTATAAAAATAAAAAAAACATTCAAATTTCTTGCCGCGAGATTTTTAAGCGAGAAGGGGAGAGCCAATTTCGCGCGTATGAGCAGCAAGCTATTTCATCCTTACAAGGTTATACATGTTCGGTTATTTCACTAGGCGGAGGAGCTTTAGAAAAGTTAGAGAATGTAAAAATTCTTAAAAAAATAGGCAAAATTATTTATATAAAGACCTCTTTGGCTATTTTAGAGAAACGATTATTAGATCATCCACTTCCTTCCTATCTAGAGAATGAAGAAAAGCCTGTAGAAGCTTATCAAAAGCTAATAAGGAGGCGCTCTCCTTTTTATGAATTATATGCTGACCAAATCGTTGAAACAGGTTCATTAAGTGTCTCTCAAATTGTAGCAATTATTTACGAGAGTTATCATGGCCAGTAATTCAATAGGAAATATTTTTAAAATCACCACATGGGGTGAATCCCATGGCCCAGCCATCGGAGTAGTTATCGACGGTTGCCCAGCAGGCTTGCTGCTGCAAGAAGAAGACATTAACCAGGCTTTGGCTTTACGTGCTCCTGGACATAGTATATACACTTCGCCTCGCCAAGAGAGCGATCGATGTCAAATCTTATCAGGTGTTTTCGATGGTAAAACCACGGGCACTCCCATTTCTATCTTTATTAAAAATAGAGATGTAGACTCTAGCAAATATGAGTCTATTCAGAACCTTTTAAGACCAGGCCACGCTAATTTTACTTATTTAGAAAAATATGGTCTCTTTGATTATCGAGGAGGGGGACGCTCATCAGCAAGAGAAACAGCCTGCCGGGTGGCAGCAGGAGCGGTGGCTAAAAAATTATTAAGGCATTACGATATTCAGGTGATTGCTTATCTTTTGCAAGTGGCTAATATAGCCGCAGAAGTTTCTTTTTCATCTAATCTTTCGGAGAAAGTTTATAAAAGCCCTATCTACTGTCCTGATGCAGAAGCTGCTCAGTCTATGCAAAAGGCTATTATGCAAGCTAAAGAAGAGGGTGATTCTTTAGGAGGGATAGTTGAATTAATGGCTCATAACCTTCCTGTAGGATTAGGAGATCCTATGTATGAGAAGCTGGAAGCCAATTTGGCTAAGGCGATGATGACCCTGCCTGCTACCAAGGGTTTTGAAATTGGCGCAGGCTTTCAAGCTGTGAAGATGCCGGGCTCTATGCATAATGATTCTTTTCAGCAGCAGCAAGGAAAGATTACCACTGCTACCAATCATGCCGGTGGAACATTGGGAGGTATTTCTACTGGGATGCCTTTGATAGCACGCGTGGTATTTAAGCCTCCTTCAAGTGTGATGAAAGCGATGGAAACCGTTAATAGACAAGGCGAGGCAGCCACATTTAAACTGCCCGCAGGCTCGCGTCACGATCCTTGTGTAGCTATTCGGGCCGTGCCTGTGGTTGAAGCTATGGCAGCGCTTGTATTAGCGGACGCTCTGCTTATGAATCGTTTATCGAGGTTATAGTGATTTGTATAGTCATTTTAGGGCCGACTATGGAAGAAGCACGCTTGCAAATTCAGCAAGCCAGCTCGTATGCTGACTTAATTGAACTGCGCTTAGATTATTTTATTCATCGTGAGCTTACTGCTCTTAAGAGTTTATTAAAGGAATTTGCTTTACCTATGATTTTCACTCTGCGCTCTAAATTGCAGGGAGGTCATTATCCTTACGATGAAAAAACTCGCTTACAAGAAATTAAATGTTTGGCTGCTTGTAAGCCCGCCTACTTAGATATTGAGGCCGATGTGCCTCAAGCTTTTATAAAGCAAATAAGCCATGACCAGCCGGGCATTAAATTGATTATTTCCCGCCACTATTTTAAGGATACTTCTATAAATCTGAAAGATGGGTTGAATAAATTGCCTCCTATAAAAAATGGAATCTACAAAATTGCGAGGTATTCCTTTAGCACTGTGAATACCTTAAAGCAGATGCAAGAGGCTAAAAATCAGCAAGACATGATTTCCATTAGCATGGGAGAAGCAGGAGAGATAAGCCGAATTTTAGCTCCAGTTGTAGGAAGCCCAATAACATATGCTAGCTTGGATGAGAAGTGTAAGGTAGCACCAGGGCAGCTCCCTGCCGAGCAGCTAAGGGAAGTCTATGGCTATAAAGCTTTAAACCCGCATACGGCGCTATACGGGCTAATTGGAGATCCTGTAGCAGCTAGCATCAGCCATCTCACTCATAATGCGCTTATGCACGCTCTTAATTTAAATGCTGTTTATGTAAAAATGCGCGTAAAACCCCAAGAGCTTAAAGTTTGTTTGAATTTAATGAAAAATTTAGGGTTTCAAGGATTAAGTGTCACCATGCCGCTTAAAAGAGAAATTATAGATTTTTTAGATCAGGTGGATGAGGAGGCTTTAGCGATTGGAGCTGTAAATACTTTATTATTAAAGAACGGACAGTGGATAGGCTATAATACGGATGGTAAAGGCGCCTTAGAAAGTATAGAAACCTGGGGAACCGTCAAAAATAAGAAAATTATTCTATTGGGAGCTGGGGGTGCTGCACGCGCGATTGCTTTTGAAGCCCAGCGCAAAGGAGCGGCACTCATCATTTTAAACCGTACTATCCAAAAAGCTGAGCAACTAGCTGATGATTTTGGTGGCCAAGCGGGAAGCTTGGAAATGATGCAAGCCTATTTTCAAGCTGGTTATGACATCTTAATTAACTGCACCTCGCACGCCTTTTCGATGGCTTCGAGCCATCTTAAAAAAGAAGCGCTTGTTATGGATATTACCTCCAATCCTAAAGATACTGACTTTTTAAAAAATGCCCTCAAGAAAGGTTGTCGCATTGTATATGGATATCAAATGTTTATTAAGCAAGCTCTAAAGCAGTTTAAACTTTGGTTTCCTGAAAAAATTGATGAAAAAGTTGCTTTAGAAATTTTAGAAAAGAAGGCTTTAGAAGCTTTGCTTGTAAATTAAATTGTTTAAAACCTGATTTGCATGATTGCCGATTCCTCTTTATTTTTGATCTAACCCATCTGATTAATTTCCTGTGTAATTTCTTGATGTATTGCCTAGTCTTTGCTATCATGCTACCTGCTGGGTAAAAAGAACATTTTAATTAAGATAAGGCTTGTTGATGACAGATTCCTTAGAGTTTATAGGTATATCCAAAGAATTTGGTAATGTAAAAGCCCTTCAAGATGTTACTTTTTCGATCAAGAAAGGAGAATTTTTCTCTCTTTTAGGTCCTAGCGGTTGTGGTAAAACCTCTTTGCTGCGCATTGTAGCGGGTTTTGAACGACCAACCCAAGGAAAGATTCTATTAGATGGGCAAGATATTACCCATATTCCTCCTCATCAACGTCCTGTTAATACTGTCTTTCAAAATTATGCGCTTTTTCCTCATCTTAATATTTGGGAAAATATTGCTTTTGGTCTACGCGTCGCTAAAAGGCCTCAAAAGGAAATCGATTTTGAAGTAGACCGCATGCTACATCTGATTCAGCTTAAAGAATCAGCCTATAAAATGCCTGATCAGATTAGTGGAGGGCAAAAGCAACGTGTAGCTATAGCAAGAGCTTTAATAAATAAACCCCGCGTCTTATTACTAGACGAACCTCTGGCAGCATTAGATCTTAAATTGCGTCAAAAAATGCTTCTAGAATTAGATTTGATTCATGATGAGGTGGGTATTACCTTTTTATTTATTACCCATGATCAGACTGAGGCGATGGCAGTGAGCGATCGTATCGCTGTTTTGCGCCAAGGGAGCCTTGAGCAAATAGGAACTCCTATTGAACTCTATGAAGCTCCTAAGAGCAGCTTTGTGGCAGCTTTTATTGGCGATACTAATTTTTTGGACGGCCATGTAGCTGAAAAAGTTTCTCAAGACTACAGCCTTTTAACGTTAGATAATTTTCCCAATGTTCTTTGCTTTAATGACAAACAGCTTAATGTGGGAGACCTGGTCCATCTGAGTGTGCGCCCAGAGAAAATGCATATTTCCCGCGAACAACCGCCTCACCATCCTCGTCACAATCAGGTGCCAGGCGTGGTCGAAGACGTGGTATATAAGGGGGCGCATACAAACTTTTGGGTAAGAGTTGAAGGTCATCGCATTGCTGTTACTCAGCAACACCGCCGCTTTTTACTGGATGAGCATCCTATTCGTTGGAATGATAAAGTGTGGATATGGTGGCATGCCGATGATGGCTTTATTTTAGAGAGATACAATCCCCAAGTTTCCATTGAAAAGCAGGGCGAATAAGATGAAGAAGGCTAAGCTAGAAGAGCTTGCTCTAACCATGCCCTCTTTTATATGGCTCATTATTTTCTTTTTTATTCCTACGCTTGTTATCTTTACTTTTGCCTTCAAGCCTAGTGATTCTTTTGGAGGCATAGGACAGGGATGGACCTTAGAGAATATTTATACTTTGTTGGACGCTAGCTACTTATTGTTAATATGGCGAACCGTTTGGTTGAGTGTGCTAACTACAGTTTTTTGCCTTGCTTGTGCACTTCCGGTTGGCTATCAGCTTGCCCGTGCTTCCACAAGAACACGCCAGCTTATTTTGTTGCTAATCATTGTTCCTTTTTGGAGCAGTTTTCTCGTACGTATTTTTGCCTGGAAAGCTTTATTACATCCTGAAGGCTTTTTTAAAAATTTTTTAGTGCAATTACATCTGGCAGATCCTTCCATATCTCTTCTTTATAATTCCGGGACGGTTCTGTTAGTGATGGTCTATACCTATCTGCCGTTTGCTGTTCTACCCATCTATGCTTCAGCTTCAAAATTTAATTTTCAATTGCTGGAAGCTGCAGCAGATTTAGGTTCTACGAGGCTCTATGCTTTTGTAAAGGTTTTTCTGCCCTCTATTCGGAAAGGCCTGGGAACAGCTACCTTAATGGTGTTTATTCCTGCTATTGGTGCTTATGTGATTCCTGATCTTGTAGGAGGGACGCAAAGTGAAATGATAGGCAATAAAATAGCTCAACGTACTTTTATTGATCGCAACTTGCCTTTAGCAAGTGGTTTATCGGCGTTACTCTCTATAATTATCCTACTGCCCATGAGTATTTTTACCCTTATACAAAGTAAAGCGAAGAAATTAAGCTTTGAAGGGCGGACAAAAGAATGAAAAAAAGCCGTTTCCCTTTTATCATCACTATTATCGTTTTGATTTTTCTTTATCTTCCCATTATCGTGCTTTTTATTAATTCTTTTAATGATTCGCGTTTTGGTGGAGAATGGGCGGGATTTACCTGGAAATGGTATGAACGCCTTTTACGCGAGCGAGCCTTGTGGCAATCTTTTCGCAATTCATTGATTGTAGCCTTAAGCGCTACTTTTGCCTCTTCCATCTTAGGGACTACAGCAGCTTTAGCCCTTTATCGCTATAAAACGCGTTTTCAAAAAGCCCACTACGGTTTAGTCTATGTGCCTTTAGTGATCCCAGATATTTTGACCGGCATGAGCTTGCTATTATTGTTTATGGCTTTAAATATCAAATTAGGCTTGTTTACGGTATTTATCACGCATACAACCTTTTGCCTTAGTTATGTGACGATGGTGATATTAGCTCGCCTGCAAAATTTTGATTTTTCCATTATTGAAGCCGCTCAAGATCTAGGTGCTAGCAGTTGGACGGTACTGCGCAAAGTTCTTATTCCTTTGCTTGCTCCAGGCATTGCGGCAGGTGCCATGTTAGCTTTTACTCTTTCTATAGATGATTTTGTGATTACTTTCTTTGTGGTAGGCCAAGGGACAACCACTCTACCTATCTACATCTATAGCATGATAAAATATGGCTCCACCCCTGTGATTAATGCCTTATCGGTAATTTTATTGATCTTTACTTTTATAATTATTTGGCTGACCCAACATTTGTCAGAGGAGTAGCATGAGAAAGTGGCTGTTTTTTATGATCGCTTTTGCCTATTTAGCCATTCTTGTCACCACTTGCAGTACCCCTGAAAATGAACTGCATTTGTACATTTGGGCCGATTACATTAAACCTGAGCTGATTGAAAAATTTGAGCGAGAGCATAATTGTCGGGTAGTATACGATACTTTTGATAGCAATGAGTCCATGTACGCCAGATTAAAGCTAGGCGTTACAGGCTATGATGTGATCTTTCCTAGTGGCTACACCTATGAGCTAATGCTGCAACAAAAAATGTTAAATCCTATTCCTATCAGTTCACTTTCATATTTAAAGAATCTTACACCTCATTATACCCCTGAAAAGTTTGATGAAGGCACGATCATCTATGGAGTGCCTTTTGCGATGAGCTATAGTGGGATTGCTTATCGTAAAGATAAAATTAAGGTGGAAGATCAAAGCTGGGGAATATTTGGCCGATCAGATATGCGAGGGCGCATGACGATGCTTAATGATATGCGGGAAACCATAGGAGCAGCCCTAAAATATTTAGGCTTTAGCGCCAACAGTATTAATAAAGCAGAGATAAATCAAGCTGTTGATCAGTTGCTTGTATGGAAAAAAAATCTAGCTAAATTTGAGAGCGAGCAGAATAAACATGGAATTGCTAGTGCTGAATATATTGTGGCGCAAGGCTACAATGGGGATATGCTCCAAGTCATGAGGGAGAATAGCCACGTAGGCTTCTTTATCCCTCAGGAGGGCTCTATTATTTCACTTGATTATGCTGTTGTTCCGCAACACGCCCCTAATCCTAGTTTAGCACATGCTTTTATTAATTTTTTATTGGAAGGGGCGGTAGCTGCAGAAAATATGCAATTCACCTGCTTTCCTTCACCCAACCAAGCTGCCTATGCTCTTTTACCTAAAGAAATGCAGGAAAACCCCTCTCTTTTTCCTCCGCCAGCTATGGTGGAGAAATCAGAAGTTCTAAAATATTTAGGAAAAGATGGTGAGCTTTACAATCAGGCTTGGGATAAAGTTAAAAAGAGTTAAACTTGATTCGAGAAGCTTGCCAATCAGAGGGTTAAAAAATTATGGAAAAGAAAATGAGCGAGGAGTGGGAAGCATTTCCATTACTTGATTATTGAATCTTATAAAGCTGTTTTTAAAACCTTGCTAATATAGCTGTTTAAGTTCATCTGATTTAATTTAGCTTGGAGCTAAGCTTTGCATGCAATTCGGGTGAGAGGCGTAAGTTAAATTTTCCGGAGAAAGGCTTTGCAGGTTCTTCTTTTCTTTTTGCACAAAAAGTAAGATAATCCTGCACAGAGTCTTTGAAAGCCTGCTCTAGTTCATCAACTGTTTTTCCCTGAAATGTAATGAGGTCTCTTATTCCCAGAACTTCTCCGTGAAAAATTTTGGCTTCATCATCATAGACGACATGACCCGTATATCCTTTATATTTCATCATGGTTTTACTCCTGCATTTTCTAAGAAACACCGCATCGAAACTAGAGCGCCTTTATCAGCCTCTTTTTTAGGATGAGGGCGGTGGAAAGTAGCCCGTATGCCATTTAATACAAATCGTATGCGCAATCCTTCTCCCTCGGTAATCTTTGCCTCAACAGGGCGTAATAAAGCTTTTCTAGTTTTACCTATTCAACTAAGTATCGCCCTTCTTGTACAGTAAGAACGGTAACACCATAAGGCTCTACAGCCTCCTTTAATACATCGGCATGTTTTTCATCTGTAAACGCAAATTGTATATCTTTGCCAAGCTCAGCATGACCGGTAACTAGGCTTTCTCCTTTAACATCTAGCTGATAATTTTTGGAATTAATAGTGCTAGAAGCCCATATTAGAGGAAATGAATTTTTAATTAGTGATGCCTGACTAGGGGATAACTCTAAAGGTTTTACCTGATTAAAGAGTTTAAGAATTTTTCGTATCTCTTGAACTTGGCTTCTTAACAAGTTCTTTAAAGTTATTGTTTGAGTGCTATTTAGTTTAGGCAATCCTTTAAAAATTTCTAATAAATCTTCTTCCTTAGGGATTCTTATTTTTCTTGCTTTATAGATTCTTTTTCCCCCACCTTCAATTTCGACTAAGATAGTATAATTGTAGCTATCTTCTTGAGCTGTGGCCTCGCAAACCATTCCTAGTTTTCTTTCTCCAGAAGATCGAGGAATTACTACAATTTGTCCTTTGGTTAAGATTTCTTGCTCATTAATTTTTCTGCCACGTTTTGGGAAAGGACTCCCAATTAATTTTCCTTTTGCTTCCCATCCTTCTTCTAAAAGAGATTTTTGGAAGATAGTTTCTGTTTGCAAAGCTTTTGCTAAAATTTTTGTTCGAATATGGTGCTTTAACTTAGGCCATCGAGTAGGATGCTGGTTCATTAATATTAATCGTAGTACAGCTATTTTTAAGCGATTGGTACTTAATCCAAGCGTAGGATCAAAATTCAAAATTTTCTCTATTTCTTTTTGGGTATCAAATAAAGAGCGGGATTTTTGCGCGTAAGCCCAACAGGTTTCAAAGCCATTCATAGCCATTCCTGATAAATTTTCCTTATTCACTGCTACGGGAGATATTCCTAACCCAAGTTCGCCTGTGAGAGGAGCAAGTTTATAATGTAGTAGAATACTAGTGGATACTAAGGTGGGCACTTTAAAAATTTGTTTCCCCGTTTTATCGGCTAATTGAGCGATCCTTTGCATTAAAGGTAGAGCGGCAGAGCGAGAGCTTGCTATCCATTGAATTTTCTTTCCTTTCATTTTGCTATGCAAAGCTTGATTAGTATAAAAAATTTCTTTACGGTAAGCTTGCAGTTCAGTTTTTAAAAAGTTTTTATCCTTCAGCTTTTCAGGGGGGATGCCTTTATGATTTAAATAATGCTGAAACCTAGCCAGAATAAGGTTTTGCTTCTCTTCCATTTTATTAAAGTGAACATTCTCTCCAGGTTTTAATATGAAAGAGTTCATTTCTTCCCATTTTTCATTCAAAGTTAAACTAGAAAGCTGATGCTCAAGGGTGGTAAATTCAAAAATAAGCCCCACAGCTTTATTCTGGCTGCTTAACTTACTCAATGCATCTGTCAGTTGGACTGCTAAAGGATGTTCAGGAGATAAACTAGCCTGTATTCTACATATTTTTTCTATTTCCAGTTCCATTCTTTCAAATGTTTCAAAATCCAACTCTTCAAAAGATTTTCCAGAAACATAGTTAGAAAATTTAAGAAGATCATTAAAATTTATCTTTTCTTTAAGGTTCCTAGGAGATCTTAAAATATTTTTAGAGGTAGGGGATACTGGATACCTGATGGGTGGGTTTTTCTTTAAGCCCTGAAACCTAGCATTTTCTTTAGGGGAAAGGGGAAGGACTAAATTTTTGGGATTTAAAACATTCTTGCCCTTTATCGAAATTTTATTACAAGAGGGTGAACTATTTGCAGGAGAAATAACGACAATCACGTTTTTGCCTTTAAGGCCCTTTTCAAGCCAAACACGCGCAGCAATATTTTGAAAACATACTTTTAACAGCACACCATAGATTAAGCAAATCAAGCGTTTAAGTGGATTAAATGCTTTGCTTTTATCCTTTAAAATGGCTAGGCGAACTTCTTTACCCTTCCAATTGGCAATTACTTTTTGTTGGAGAGAATAAGCATGCTTTTTGTAACAAAAATTCTCTTCATTGCCACTGATTTCGACCTGCTCGTATGTTAGAGCCATAAATAATCCTTTCTCTTAGTGAGGGAAGCTAAACATATTAATGTTAAATGCATAAGTGCTTGCTCTAATTTTAGCAAAAATCTTAAGTAAAAGCCTTGTTTTAGGCAATAAATTAGTTTAGGTAAAGAAGGTGTTTTTAACTAATTTTATAACTCTACGGTTTCGAAATTAAAAAAAAATAAATAATAATTATTATCTTTAACTGCTTCCTGAAATGCCCATTCGATCGATTGTTTGCCCATGGTAAATTCTTTAGGAATTTTCTTTCCCATCATGGCATAATAATCATTTTTGTTGCTAGAGGGGACAGTTTGAAAGGTGCATAGCATTTCAATAAAAGTTTGTTGTGTAAAATTTATTTTTAAAAATATTATACCTTTATATTTGGCCACCATCTGCAGTGGTCATTGTAGGAGATATAAGGAAAGTGGCAAGAAAAAATAATAAATGATGGCTACGCTACAACCCACAATTTGCAAATATTATTAATTTTTATGAAAGGCGGTTATATTAATGATTTCAGAGACTTCTTCCATTAAGTCTGATAGATCTTTTGAATGGCAAGGGAAAAAAGATAAACCACCTACCTATGGAAAAATTGATCTAAAGATATGCCAGGAACTTGGACTTCCAGATCTATGTCGTGTAAGGTTAGTATGTAAAGAATGGAAACAAGTTGTAGAAGCGACTGATTTATGGAAAAAAATTTGTCCTAATGGTTTTAAATCTAAAATCACTAACAAAAACCAACCTGGTAATCTTAAGGATAAGAATGTAGCCCCTAAAAGCTTCAGCTCCTTAGCCTCCCTATCGCCAGCTATCTATGAACAAACTCTCCTTTCTTTTGATGATTTAGCACACGATGAAATAAGAAAGCTTCTAGAAAAAGATACCGTTTTATCAAAAGGCAATCTTGAAAAAGCAGAAAAAGCCTACACCCAAGCTTTAAAATTTGCCGTTAAAAATGAAGATCTTATCTCAGAAAGCTTTTGCGTAGAAAGATTAGGGGATATTTATACCGTAAAAGGAACTCAAGAAACTCTTCTTCAAGCAGCAGGACTCTATAATTATGCTTTTCTTCGGTCTTCTGCGGATAAACAGGAGGATATCAAAGAAAAACTATTAGAAGTCGAAAATTTGCTAATCAAGCTGTGCGAGGGAAAGCCTTTAAGTTCTAAACTAAGGAAAAAGCAATTCGACGACAACCGCCAACAGTTAAAAACCTTTAGAAATCACATAGAGAAACAAGTCAACTGTTTGCTAGAGGATCCTTCGCCTCAGGTGGTAAAAACTCTTTATCATGACATTGCTGAAGGCGTAAAAGCTTTCTTTAAAATGCTTGTAAAACAGAGTATCGACACCTTAGGCGCAGAGCCTTGCGATTATGCCATGATAGGCTTTGGCTCCTTGGCTAGAGAAGAGGTGACACCTTATTCCGATTTAGAGTTTGGTATCCTTATAGAAGAAGATACTTCAATAAATCGAGAGTATTTTAAGTGCCTGACCACTTTGATTCACTTAAAAGTCATTAATCTAGGAGAAACCATTCTGCCAGCTTTAAATATTCCTTGTATAAAATCCACGAATTTTTTTGATGATATTACGCCACGTGGCTTTGCCTTTGATGGAGCGGGTGTAAAAGGAAAGGGGTGTAAAACTCCTTTCGGTAATGGTACGACATTCGAGCTCATCCAAGCTCCTGAAAAGATGGCCCAATATATCACTAGGGATGAGGGAGGCCAGTGGTGGCATGATAAAGAGCCTCATCTTCCCATGGAGCTTTTAACTTTTACTCATCTGCTAGGTAAGGGAGAGTTAACTGAGCAATATAGACAAAAAGTTCAAGAAAACCTTGATACGCTTTATCAAGAAGACTCTACTCTCCGCCAATATTTAGCCAAGCAACATCTAGTTCAAGAGGATATGGAGACTTTTAATCCGAGAATGGGCTATTTAGAGAGGCAGGGTATGCTTTTCCAAGTTAAAAATGATTTTTATCGCTTTCCTCATCTGGCTATAGATCGGCTAGCCCTTCTTAAAGGGGTGGCAGCTGCAGATACATTTAATAGGATTAATCAGCTAAACAAGCTAAAGGTTATAACGGAGAATGCTGCTAAAAAACTACAGGAGTGGATGAGCATAACATTGTTTATGCGCCTGAAAACCTATGTTTATTATAAAGCGCAACGAGAGATGATGAATCCTCTCATTAAGCCCTTCGGGTTTAAAGAGCCGGAATTTATCAAACAGCAGCTTACACTAGATCTTGAAGCAATAGAAAAGGTAAAAAAAATTTATCGGATTTTTATTCCTTTCTATCATGCTGTGCAAGGCTTTTTATCAGGCAATGAAGAAAGCCTTAGATTATCAGATTTAGGGGAAAACTCGCCTCAGGCAGAAGGAGATATAGCTTTAAGACTTTTTCAACTTGATGAGGCCAAAAAATGTTACAAACGTGCAATAATAATAGATTCAGAAAATACACAAGTACTAACTGCTCTCGGAGTAATTTACGACTCTCAAGGAAATTTAGATAAGGCGGCTCATTTTTTTGAAAAAGCACTTAAAATTGATTTTAGGATATATGGGAAAAATCATTCAAAAATAGAAAGAAATTACACTAATTTAGGAACGATTTATCATTCCCAAGGAAATTTAGAGAAAGCAGAAGAATTCGCTCATAAAGCACTTAAAATTGCAACTAAGATTTATAATATAATACATCCTGCGCGGGCCATACTTTATAGCATTTTAGGGGAAATCTGCCGTAACCAAGGAGACCTAAAGCAGGCGTGTGATTATGTCAACCAAGCACTCAAAATTGATAGCAAACTTGATACTATAGATTCTCCACATGTTGCAATGGATTATCATAATTTGGGAATGATTTATAAAGAGCAAGGGAAATTAGAGAGGGCAGCTGAATGTATCAATCAAGCGCTATTAATTGATCTTAAACTTTATGGAGAAAATCATCCTAATGTAGCAACAATTTACAACACTTTAGCAACAGTTTACCGTGATCAAATGGATTTGCAGAAGGCGTCCGAATGTGCTAAGAAATCTCTTGATATGTGTATTAAATTTTTTGGAGAAAAACATTCCACCGTAGCTTCTGGCTACCAAAGTTTAGGAACGATTTACCTGGATCGAGGAAAATTACAAAAAGCAACTGAATATATCAAGAAAGCGCTTACAATTAGGCTTGAAATATATGGTGAAATTCATTCTAAGGTAGCGAATAGTTACAATGATTTGGGTATGATTTGCGAAGAGCAAGGAAATTTGGCAAAAGCAGTTGAGCATATTGAAAAAGCCATTGGAATTAGCCTTAAGCTTTTTGGAGAAAATCACTCTACAGTAGCTAGCTATTACAACAATCTGGGACAAATCTATCACGATCAAGGAGATTTGGGAAAGGCAACAGAATATATTAGAAAAGCCTTGGCAATTGACCTTAAGCTTTTTGGCGAAAACTATTCTATAATAGCAGGCTATTACAACAACTTGGGAATGATTTACCAGGATCAAGGAAATTTAAAAAAAGCTGCTAGGTATGTCAAAAAAGCGCTAACAATTAACAGGTTGCTATTTGGTGAAAAGCATTCTACTGTAGCAATCTGTTATAATAATTTGGGAACGATTTATAAAGCTCAAAATAACTTAGATGAAGCAGTTAAAGGTGTTAAAAAAGCGCTTGTTATTGACCTTAAGCTTTTTGGTGCCACCCATTCTGCTTTAGCATGTCATTACAGCAATTTAGGAATGATTTACTACGAGCAAGGAAAATTAGGGATGGCAGCTGAATGTATCAATCAAACGCTATTAATTGATCTTAAACTTTATGGAGAAAATCACTCAGAGACAGTTAAAGATTACCATAATTTAGGTAAAATTTATAAAAAGCAGGGAAATATAAAACAAGCAGTTGAATATACTAAAAAAGCGCTTAGAAGCAGTATCGCAGCGCACGGAATTTTTCATCCTGCTGTAGCAGCAATTAATACTGACCTGCAAGAACTTAATTTACTGGTTTCCAAAACTTTTGTAAAAACAAACTATTACCATAAGAGGCGAGATAAGTTAACGGGAAGAAAAGCCTCAAGTTGACTTAGGAAATGAGAATGCAACTTTGCGTATAAGGCTTCGCTAAGATAACCATTCAACAATAAAGAAAAACACAACTCCAAGAATCTTTTATAAAGCAAGTGGAGCTAACGGCAAAGTTTTAAAACCCCTTAGCAATCAAATGGTTACCTTGCTGATTGCCTGATTTAAAAAATACGAAGGGATTAAATTTGATTAATCATGTACAAAGGATTAAGTCTGTAAGAAATTTTGCTAAGCTGGCAAAAGAAAAGGTAGCTGCGATAGCGTTTTTTCAGCCTAGCAGGCTAAAAAGCTAGTATAAAAACTATAAATAACGTTAATGCCTATTTAAATTTTTAATAAAATTAAGTAAAAAGATAACCCCTATGAATTTTGAGAGATTAAATACCCATCCTCTTATATTTCCTGCCTTTAACAATTCTATTTCTCCTCTAAGCGATACGTCAGTATATGCAGAAATTGCTTTAAAGATATTCAAAAAATTAAAACTACGAGATTTGTGCCAAGCCAAGCTTGTATGTAAAGAATGGAAGCAGCTAATTAAAAGCAGCTTTTTAGATGAGGAAGAAGCCTATACGCAAGCTTTAAAACGTGCTATTCAAAAGGAAGATCCCATCCAAGAAAGCCTTTATATAGAAAGATTAGGTGATCTGTATGTAAGAAAAGCCACTTCTGAAACACTCCTGCAAGCCGCTGGGCTTTATAATTATGCTCTACATAATGCCTCTTTAGGCGAGCAAGCAATTATTAAAGAAAAGCTATCAAAAGTCGAAATTTTGCTTAGTAAGGCTTGCCCAGAAGAACCTGTAGATATTCCTAAAATCAAAAAGCAGTTTGGGAATAATCGCGAAGGATTAAAAAAATTTAGGGATGAAATAGAAGAGAAAATCCAAGCTCTCGGCTCCGATCCTTCCCCTGAAGAAGTTCGAGAGCTATTTGGTGAGATTACTCAACAGATAAAAGCTTTCTTTGAAATCCTTGTAAAACAGAGTGTAGACGCTTTAGGAGCTGAGCCTTGCGAGTATGCCATGATAGGCTTTGGCTCATTAGCTAGAGAAGAGGTGACACCTTATTCTGATTTAGAGTTGGGCATTCTTATAAAAGAAGATAATCCAACAAATCGAGAATATTTCAAGCGTCTGACCTCTTTGATTCACTTGAAGGTCATTAATTTGGGGGAAACTATCTTACCGGCTTTAAATATTCCTTGCTTAAAAGCTATAGATTTTTTTGATAGCATAACCCCACGAGGTTTTGCTTTTGATGGGGCGGGAGTAGAAGGAAAGGGCTGTAAAACTCCTCTTGGCAATGGTAGGACGTTTGAGCTTATTCAAACTCCTGAAAAGATGGCCCAATACGTAGGTAAGGATGAAAAAGGCCGATGGTGGCATGATAAAGAACCTCATCTTCCCATGGAGCTTTTAACTTTTACTCATTTGCTAGGTAACGAAGAGTTAACCGAGGTATATGCTGAAAAAATTCAAGAAAACCTCAATAAGCCTTATCAAGGAGGTTTTACTCTCCGCCAATATTTAGCCAAGAAACACCTCGTGCACGATGATATGGAGACTTTTGATCCAAGAATGGGCTATTTAGAGACGCAGGGTATGCTTTTCCGAGTTAAAAATGATTTTTATCGCTTTCCTCATCTGGCTATAGATCGGCTAGCCCTTCTTAAAGGGGTGGCAGCTGCAGATACATTTAATAGGATTAATCAGCTAAACAAGCTAAAGGTTATAACGGAGAATGCTACTAAAAAACTACAGGAGTGGATGAGCATAACATTGTTCATGCGTCTTAAAACCTATTCTCATTATCAAGCGCAACAAGAGATGATGAATCCTCTCATTAAGCCCTTCGGGTTTGAAGAGCCGGAATTTATCAAACAGCAGCTTGTACTAGATCCAGAAGCAGTAGAAAAGGTGAAAAAAATTTATCGAATTTTTATTCCCTTCTATCATGCTATGCAAGGCTTTTTAGCAGGCAATGAAGAAAGCTTGAAATTATCAGATTTAGAGGATAACTTACCTCAGACAGAAGGAGATATAGCTTTAAGGCTTTTTCAACTTGATGAAGCTAAAGACTGGTATAGGCTAGCAAAAAAAGCAGCCCCAAAAAAATCTCAAGTATTAAATATTCTTGCAAACATTTACCTAAATCGAGGGAAGTTAGATAAAGCCGTTAAGTATGCCCAAAAAGCATTAACCATTGACAATGATCTTTATGGCCAAATACATCCTACTATTGCAAGAGATTGCAATAATCTTGGAATGATTTACAAAGAGCAAGGAAATTTAGCGATGGCCGCTGAGTATACCCAAAAAGCACTTAAGATATTTATTAAACTGTTCGGAAAAAATCATCCTGCTATAGCGGTTTATTACAATAATTTAGGGCATATCTATCAAGACAAAGGAAATTTACAAAAAGCAGCTAATAAAGTTAAGAAAGCGCTTAAAATTGGTATAATGCGATATGGTGAGATTCATCCTACGGTAGCAAGCTATTGCACTGGATTGGGACAAATTTGCCAAGCGCAAGGAAAATTACAAGAAGCTTTTGAATATCACCAACAAGCCCTTTTTATAGTTCGTAAACTGTTCGGTGAAAATCATCCCAATTTAGCAAGAAATTATAACAATTTGGGAATGATTTATAAAGAGCAAGGAAATTTGCCCGAAGCAGCTAAGCATGTTAAAAAAGCGCGGGCGATCGTCTTCAATCTATTTGGTGAAAATTACCCTACTGTGGCAGATAGCTACGCTAATTTAGGAACGATTTACCAGGCTCAAGGGAAATTACAAAAAGCAACTGAATATATCAAGAAAGCGCTTACAATTAGGCTTGAAATATATGGTAAAACTCATTCTAAGGTAGCGAACAGTTACAACCATTTGGGTATGATTTGTAAAGAGCAAGGAAATTTGACAAAAGCAGTTGAACATATCGAAAAAGCCATTGGAATTAGCCTTGAGCTTTTTGGAGAAAGTCACTCTACAGTAGCTAGCTATTACAACAACCTGGGACAAATCTATCATGATCAAGACGATTTGGGAAAGGCAACAGAATATATTAGAAAAGCCTTGGCAATTGATCTTAAGCTTTTTGGCGAAAACTATTCTACAATAGCAGGCTATTACAACAACTTGGGAATGATTTATCAAGATCAAGGAAATTTAAAAAAAGCTGCTACGCATGTCAAAAAAGCGCTAACAATTAGCAGGTTGCTATTTGGTGAAAAGCATTCTATTGTAGCAATCTGTTATAATAATTTGGGAACGAGTTATAAAGCTCAAAATAACTTAGACGAAGCAGTTAAATGTGTTAAAAAAGCGCTTGCTATTGACCTTAAGCTTTTTGGTGTAAATCATTCTACGTTAGCATGTGATTACAGCAATTTAGGAATGATTTACTACGAGCAAGTAAATTTAGCGAGTGCAGCTGAATGTATCAATCAAGCGTTATTAATTGATCTCAAACTTTATGGAGAAAACCATTTAGTGATAGCTAAAGATTACCATAATTTAGGTAAAATCTATAAAAAGCAGGGAAATATAAAACAAGCAGTTGAATATACTAAAAAAGCGCTTAGAAGCAGTATCGCAGCACACGGAATTTATCATCCTGCTGTAGCAGCAATTAACGCTGACCTGTAAGAACTTAGATCACTCTTTCCCAAGTATTTTTATGAAAGCAAACCACTGTCACAAAAGGCGAGATAAGTTAACAGGAAGAAAAGCCTCAAATTGACTTAGAAACTCACCTTACGCAGGCATAGAACTCCTTTGTAAATTTTGCAGTTCTTGATAGGCCATCTGATTGGCTTTAAGGATTAACTTATATTTTAAAGCAAAGT